>NZ_QUEV01000016.1:0-46984 GCF_003478225.1 Clostridium sp. AM54-37XD | reverse complement strand
CTTTCCATGATGCAGATAGATATCGGATAATTCGGGATCTTTACATTCTTTTGGACTGTTTTCAAACATCACGATCGTATAAACGGTTTTCAGATCCTGATAGGTGAATATACTTCCTCTTTCCCCTTTTACTCTGGTGTACTGGCGAAGTAGAAGATCAGCAGAGTAGCAGGACATCCGCTCACCCGGAAAGGTGTATGGGATCTTCTGGATCTCCACATTTGCGATCGAACCATCTTCTAACTGAACAATGATATCCAGAAGCAGGAGAGAGGTTGATGGCAGCATGCTGTCCTCATTTGACAGGATACATTTTACGGTTACTTTTGTGCCGATGATACTGCTGATCAGTCGTGATAACCGTTCCGGGTATACATCTGGGTTGAACAGTTTCTTGAAAAATGGATCATAGGTCAATGGCAGACTTTTCTTGCCTTCCATGAATTCCAGAAAACGGTTTTTCCATTTGTCAGGCCAGTTCAGATATGTCCGGTAAACGGATGGATTCTTCTTTAATTCTAATAGACATTCATCTTTGGTCCGGAATGGGAAAAGCTGATGGATGTTTAATGCGGCAGGCTGTATAGCATTGCCTTTCTGTGAGACAGCAATGTTTCTTTTTTCATTTTCATTGTACATAAATTTAATTCCTCGTAATATCCGGCGCCTGTTTTGTCGACAACATAACCATACCAGAAAAAGGAATGAAAAAACGGTTGATGTAACAAACAGCATGTCTGGATGTAATAACTTGCATATTTGCAGAATATTTTTATTAATTTCCCCTGGCATATTGACGACTTTTTTTTTTTTATAATATTTATGCCGTTTTTTCAGCCTGTACCGGTTAGAAAAAATAGAGCAGGGATATTGATGAATAAATATGAAGCGCAATGAGAGGTGAGAGGTAAAAGGACGGGTCGACCGATAATAAGTAAAGATACTGTAGAAATTTGCAAGGAATGAGCAAGGAGGATGAAAGAAAAATGATACAAAAGAAGATAAAAAGCCTGATCTATGCAGGCTTGGGACTGGTTCTGTGTGTATTGCTGTGTGGAGGAATCGGTATGACATCGCAAGCAGAATCATATGGCAATCTAACATATGAAGAAAATGAAAGTGGAATTACTATTACCAGGTATACAGGGAATAAGACAAAGCTTGTGATTCCGGGAAAGATTGGAGGCAAGAAGGTAACAAGTATAGGATGGAATGCATTTTCAGGTTGTAGAGGCTTAAAAAGTATAACGCTACCGGAAGGTGTGACCAGTATAGAGGCGTATGCATTTGTGGGTTGTAGCGGTTTAAAGAGTATAACGCTTCCGAAAAGTGTGACCAGTATAGGATTGGGTGCATTTGGGGACTGTAGCGGTTTAAAGAGTATAACGATTCCAAAAAGTGTAACAAGCATAGACTATGATGTGTTTCGTGGCTGCGATAGTCTTGCAATCTCCTGTTATAAGAATTCCGCAGTGCATAAATATGCCATAGAGAATAATATACCAGTCAAATTAATTGGAAAAAACGCAACACCCGCGTCTGGAACTCCGGCGAAGAAAGGCACAACTCTTACCATTTCATCTAAGAAGCTCCAGGTAAAGGTAACTTCATCTTCGAAGAAGAATCCGACTGTTACAATTACGAAGTTTACTGATAAGAAAGCCAAGAAGCTGACCATTCCTGCAACGGTAAAAGTGAAAGGTGTTACTTATAAAGTAACTGCGGTTTCCGATAAAGCATTCAAGGGTAGCAAGAAGCTGACAACGGTCACGATCGGAAGTAATGTAACGAAGATCGGTAAAGAAGCATTCTCCGGTTGTAAGAATCTGAAGAAGATCACAGTTACAGCAGGAAAGCTTAAGACCATCAGTAAGAATGCGTTCAAGGGCATTAATAAGAAAGCAACCATTACTGTGAAAGGCACAAAGAAAGCAAAGACAGCTTTAAAGAAACAGTTGAAAAAGAAATCCATCGGATATGTAAAGACATGGAAGATTAAATAATTATAAACTTGTTTTCCTTTCTGATATCCGTTACAATCAAACTTGGAGAGACGGAGGCAATATACAAAGCTAAAATATGCATGTTATTCTGTTCTATCGGGAAAGGAGAGGGAACATGAATAACGAAATTGTATATTCCTCCAAGGCTACTGATCAGAAAGCACAGTATGATGCTAGTGCCAAGCGGCTGCTTGGACAGAAGATCATACTGGCGCATATACTGATCAGGGTAGTAGATGAATTTAAAGGTATGGATGCAGATACGGTTGCATCATTGATCGAAGGGGAACCGTATATCAGCCAGATTCCGGTTGAACCCGGATTAACGAACAAAGATACGGTGGATGCCAGAACCGGTGAACGAATTGTCGGGTTGAATACTGAGAATTCTGAGATTGATGAAGGAAAGGTATATTTTGATATTATCTTCTATGTACGGATGCGGGATGGACTGGCAAAAATGATCATCAATCTGGAGGCCCAGAAAAATGAACCGACAAAATATCATATCTTAAATCGGGCAATCTTTTACACTGCAAGACTGGTGTCATCCCAGAAAGAGCGGGAATTTACGGGTTCTGATTATAACGAGATCAAACAGGTGTATTCCATCTGGATCTGTATGAATATGAAAGAGAACAGTCTGAGTCATATTCATATGGTAAAGGATGATTTACTTGGCGAACAGGACTGGAAAGGCAATCTGGATATCCCTAACATTGTGATGATCGGGCTGGCAAAGGAGATTCCGCCAAAGGAAGAACAATATGAATTGCATCGATTGCTTGGAACGCTATTGTCACAGACAATGACGGCAGAACAAAAATTAAAGCTTATGAAACAGGAGTATGACATACCGGTAGACAGAAATGGTATAAAGGAAGAGGTGAGCGTTATGTGTAATCTGAGTGAAGGCGTAGAAGAGATGGGATATGCCAAGGGCGAAGCCGCTGGAATAGTCAAGGGTGAAGCACAAGGCAAGGTTATTGGAAGAACGGAAGAAAGAGCCGATATTATCCTGAAAATGCATAAGAAAGGCTACTCCTTAGAGCAGATCATGGATGTAACCGATATGAGCGAAGCTGAAATTAAGGCAATTATAGGATAAAGACATAGGCAGAACAGGTAACATGTATATTTTAGTAGAAGGATAATGCTGCATTTGAAAAGATGGGTGTCAGGTATAAATAGAATTTTGTTTATTTGTACCTGGCACTTGTTTAGTTATCTGCTGCCTGCTTTATTCTTTGTTTTTCTTCCTTGCATTTAGACATAAAACGTGGCATTATCATAGTTGAGTTTTAAGGAGGATAAGAAAATGCAGTTATCAGATTTTTACTATGATCTGCCTCAGGAGTTGATCGCACAGGACCCACTCTTAAAGCGTGATAATTCGAGATTAATGGTTTTAAACAGAGAAGAAGGAACCATCGAACATAAACATTTTTATGATGTAATATCATATCTGAAAGAAGGCGACTGTCTGGTTATTAATGATACAAAGGTTATTCCTGCCAGACTGATCGGCGAGAAAGAAGGAACCGGGGCAGCTATCGAGGTACTGTTATTGAAGCGCTTGGATGACTGTACCTGGGAGACACTTGTAAAACCGGGAAAGAAAGCCAGAGTTGGTGCAAGGATCATCTTTGGTGGTGGTAAACTGGTTGGTGAAGTCATTGATATTGTGGAAGAAGGAAATCGTATCGTTCGGTTTGAATATGAGGGAATCTTTGAGGAGATTTTGGATGAACTTGGACAGATGCCGCTTCCGCCATATATCACACATAAACTGGAAGACAAGAACCGTTATCAGACGGTCTATGCAGAGCATGAAGGTTCTGCGGCAGCACCGACAGCCGGACTTCATTTTACAAAGGAGCTTTTAGAGGAGATTAAGGGAAAAGGT
The DNA here is from genome assembly GCF_003478225.1 of Clostridium sp. AM54-37XD. NCBI lineage: Bacteria > Bacillati > Bacillota > Clostridia > Eubacteriales > Clostridiaceae > Clostridium > Clostridium sp. AM54-37XD. The sequence continues at coordinate 43,075 of NZ_QUEV01000016.1, read as the reverse complement.
ATCAAGATCGCACATGTGACGCTTCATGTCGGACTTGGAACATTCCGTCCGGTAAAAGAAGATAACATTCTGGATCATCATATGCATTCGGAATTCTATGTGATCGATGAGAAAGCAGCAGAGACGATCAATGAGACAAAGAAAAATGGCGGTCGAATCATTGCAGTTGGAACGACCAGTACGAGAACGCTGGAAACAGTAGCCGATGAGAATGGTATGCTTCGTGCCTGTAGCGGTTGGACAGATATCTTCATTTATCCGGGTTATAAGTTCAAAGCCATCGATGGATTGATCACGAACTTCCATCTGCCGGAATCCACGTTGTTGATGCTGGTATCAGCACTTTACAGCCGTGAGAAGATTCTTGAAGCCTACAAGGTAGCAGTGGAAGAACGCTATCGTTTCTTCTCCTTCGGCGATGCCATGTTGATTCTGTAAAATACCTTGCGCTCATCTGGTTGATATTTAGTTATGACCTGAGCTGCACATAAATACTGCCAAGATTGTTATATACAAAGACAAGTATATTTTCTATTCGGTTCGCACGCTGATTTGTCAGCAGTCGCCCAAACTCACCCTTATGGGTTCAGACATGGGCTTGATGCTGACAGCTAGTGCAAACCTCATAACGAAAATACAACTAATGTCTTGTGTATATAACAACCCGGCAATATTTTTATGCACAGCTTCAGGTCAAAATTAATTCGCCAATCAGATGAGTCACAATGTATTTTACAGAACTTCTGTATTGCAGCGATTTGAAACCGTCGGACGCTGGGATGAGTTAAATTGATATTTTATATAAGAAAATTACATTAAAAATCCTGCTGCCCTGCTATGTACAAAAGACATAAGCGAAGTTTTCGTTATGAGGTTTGCACGAATTGTCAGCACCAAGCCCATGTTTGAACTTGCAAAGCTAAGAGATGCTGATAGTCAAATTGAATGAGCGAATTATTATTAAGCTGGAACAAAGAGAAGAAAATAAGAAAGCCCTGGCACTGTTATGAAACAAGCCTTGTCCGAGGCTGGTACTTAGGCTGCGTATTGTGCAGCCTTATGTACCACTGCACAAGGACTAGAACGGAAGTGTCTTGTGTAATAACAGTGCCAGGGCTTTTTTATTTATAAAAACCATATCCTGCTTAATAATGATTCGCTTATTCCTGTTTACTTCAATCCGGCGAGATCCTGATAGAAGGTCGGGTAGGAGATGTTTACGCAGTCGCTGCCAAGAATCTCTGTGTCGCCGTCGGCGTTAAGTCCGGCAATGGCAAAGCTCATGGCGATGCGGTGGTCGAGGTGGCTGTCGATGACAGCGCCGTGAAGCGGCTTGCCGCCATGGATGATCATGCCATCATCGGTAGCGCTAATATCTGCGCCCATAGCGGAAAGGTTCTTCACCATAACATCGATCCGGTTTGATTCCTTCACTTTCAGTTCCTGTGCATCTTTGATAACGGTTTGTCCCTTTGCAAAGCATGCCATGATGGCGATGATCGGAATCTCGTCGATCAGCTTCGGAATCAGGGAGCCTTCGATCACACAGCCTTTTAAATCTGAGGTCTGTACTGTGATGTCTGCAGCAGGTTCACCCGGCTGATCCAGTCGGTCGTAGGTGATCGTACCGCCCATCATTTTTACAACTTCTAATATTCCATCACGGGTATTGTTGATACCCACATTCTTGATCGTGATACAGGAATCCGGTGTGATAAGTCCGGCTGCGATAAAGTAAGCCGCCGAGGAGATGTCTCCCGGGATCATGATCTTCTGACCGTATAATTTATCCGCAGGTTTTACAATTGCGGTTGTGCCGGAGGTCTTGATATCGACACCGAAAGCATCGAACATCAGCTCCGTATGATTTCTGGATACATATGGTTCGGTTACACTGGTTTCGCCGTCGGCATACAGACCGGCAAGAAGAATACAAGATTTGACTTGTGCCGAAGCAACCGGTGAATCGTAGTGGATGCCATGTAATGGCTTTCCGGTGATCAGAAGCGGCGCACAGTCATTTCCATTTTCACTGACGATATCAGCGCCCATCAGAGAGAGCGGGGTCATGATTCGTTTCATTGGGCGGCGGCAGATCGATGCATCACCGATCACGCGGCTCTTGAAATTCTGTGCCGCAAGAATTCCGGACATCAGTCTGGTAGTTGTTCCGCTGTTGCCAACATCGAGAGTTTCTTTCGGAGCCTGCAAACCATGAAGCCCTTTACCGTGAATGATAACGGTATCCCCATTGTGGTCGATCGTTACACCCATTTCGCGGAAGCAGTTCATAGAAGAAATGCAGTCGGCACCGTTTAAGAATCCATGTACTTCGGTTATACCATCTGCCAGTGATCCAAGCATGATCGAACGGTGGGAGATGGATTTATCTCCGGGGATCGTAAGGGTTCCTTTTAATCCTGTTCTTTTGGAAAATATCATAATGTGTTACCTGTCTGGACGCTATATCGTCCATTTCCTTTTTATGTAGTCTTATCTGTTGTATAAACGGTATCCGGCATCTGCAAGAAGGTCAAATGCTTTCCGGCATGCATCCGTATCGTAGAAGGATAAACGTAGAACGCCTTCCTCGTCTTCACGATTATGGGAGATTCCGAAGTTCTTCAGATTGATGCCTGCATCAGCAAGCAGTACCGTAACCTTTGCCAGAGCGCCCGGTTCATCCGGGATATCGACAAAGAGTTCATACTGCATACGGATAACACCGCTTGTATTGTTCGGGATTGAATCTCGGTATTCTCTGGATGACTCAAAGAAAGCATTGATGTCCTTTGCGTCATTTCTTTCAATATCATAAATCATTTTATTTAGAAGCTCAATATATTCCTTCAATCCATTCACGATGTTCTTCGGATTGCTGAGGAGAATGTGCTCCCAAACCACCGGATTTGAGGATGCGATTCGTGTGATATCTTTAAAACCTCCGGCTGCCAGAGATTTAAAGATTCCGTCCGGAGAATCGGCATGCCGTACCAGATTGACCAGAGACGCTGCGATCACATGCGGTACATGGCTGATATAGGAAGTGATCTTATCATGCTCGTCCGGGGAATACCGGATCGGGATAGCACCCAGATCGCCGATAAATGTCATAAATTCCTCCACGCGGTCTGCCGGAGCATCCGGAGATGGAGTAATGAAATAATAAGCATTCTCAATCAGACGGTCGGTTGCTGCATCGTAGCCGGAGCGTTCCGATCCGACCATTGGATGACCACCGATGAAATGAGAACCAAGTTCCAGTTCCTTTACAGCATCGTAGATATCGGATTTGACACTGCCGACATCAGATAGGATACAGGAATCAGAGATCAGTGGTTTTAAAGTTTTCAGATATTCAATATTATAATGAACCGGCGCACACAGAAAGATATAATCACAGTCTGCGATGTCACTGATATTTGTTGTATAATGATCTAAGGTGCCATCCTCCTGCGCTTCTTTTAAGGTCGCAGTGTTGACATCATAGCCGATGATCGTATAGTTTGGGAAAATACGGTGAATAGATTTTGCCACCGATCCACCGATCAGACCAAGACCGATAAAACCAATTTTAAATGCATTCATAGCTGTTTCTCCTTTTTGAGATTTAACGCGTTAAAGTGTGTAACAACATTATATACACATAAAAACAAAATAGCAAGAAAAACTAAAAAGGTGTACAATGAAAAACAGAGTAAAAAGACAGGAGAACAGAGCATATGGAAAAAAGAAAAACAGAAGTTGACCGCACATCAGGAAAACCGGAACAGGAAGGTTTATTAAAATATATGTTAGAAAACGGAATGACCCAGTTCCATGTTGTAAAGCACGGAGAAGAATATCTGAAAGAACACGGATTTTCCGAGCTTAAGTTAGAGGATAAATGGAAGCTTCAGGCAGGAGCAGATTATTACGTCAGACCATACAGTTCTGTAATGATCGCATTTCATCTGCCAAAGCAGCTGCAGCATATCCGGATAGCAACCAGCCATACGGATTTTCCGATGCTGAAGTTAAAGCCGTCAGCCGATATGGAAAAAGGCGGATATCATATGTTGAATATAGAGACCTATGGCGGACTGTTAATGAAGACATGGTTTGACCGTCCACTGGGACTTGCCGGCAAGGTAGTGGTAAAAGGCAGTGATGCATTTCATCCGGAGGTACGATTATATGATTCGGAGAAGCCGGTTGCGATCATACCGAGTCTTGCACCGCATCTGAAACGAGGAGATTCAGAGACAAAATTAGATCCTCAGAAAGAACTGATCCCGGTATTTGGGCTTTGGAAGAAGGATGAGCCGCATAGCTTTTTAGATGAGGTTGCAGAAAAACTTCAGATCGATAAGGCGGATATATTAGACTATGATCTGTATTTATATAATTGTGATTCCTGCCAAATGATCGGAGACAGTGGCTTATTTACATCACCGAGAATTGATAATGTATCTTCCGTTAGTGCTATTCTGGAATCTCTTACACAGACCGGCAATAAGTGGCAAGAAGAAAAAGGTAAGGGAACAGAAGCTGCATCGCCAGATGAAAGAATTTCGGAAGCAGATGGATCTGATACGAATCTCAGTATTGGAGTATTCTTCGATAACGAGGAGATCGGAAGTCTGTCCAAACAGGGAGCAGATTCCGGACTGCTTCGGATGATAACGGAACGTATCTTAAAAGACAGCGGAGAGAGACGCACCATACAGGAGCTGCTTCCGGAGATATTTTTGATCTCTCTTGATGTGGCACATGGAACACATCCGAATTATCAGGAGAAATCCGATCCGGTCAACCGGGTACTGCTTGGAAATGGGGTTGTCTTAAAGAGCAGCGCATCTCAGCGATATGTGACAGACAGCGAGGCTGCTGCAGTAATTCAGGTGCTCTGTGAGGATGTAGGAGTTCCGTTTCAGCGTACGGTCAATAAGACAGGAATGCCGGGTGGAACCACGCTCGGTCCGATCGTTTCATCCTATCTTCCGGCAAAGGCAGTCGATATGGGAATGCCGGTACTTGCTATGCATTCCGCATGTGAAATGGCACATTTGTCAGACTATGAGTCCATGAAGCGTCTGCTTGTCGCTTTTTGGTTGAAATAGAGCTGTATTTATGCGATAATAAACAGTAAGTATATAGAAATATGGACGGAGGTTACTTATGAAGAAGGTTTACAGAACACTACTTGTATGTATGATGATCATTCTTTCAGTATTTGTACTTGCAGCCTGTGGGAAAAAGGATGCAGGAAAAAAGACGACCACCGAGAGTTCAACAGAAGCTTCTGAAGATGTAGCATCCACAGAGGATACAACAGAAGCGACGACGGAAGCACAGGTGGATGAAGAAGGATTTACGATCGTAAATGACAAGGTGACAACGACTGATTATGTAAATGTCAGAACAGCACCATCCACGGATGGAGATCCTGCAATGCAGCTTGCAGATGGTGTAGAACTTGACCGGATCGGGTATAACGATGAATGGAGCAAGGTATCCATTACAGGTGAAACCTATTATGTTTATTCGGAATTTGTTAAGGCAGAAGGAGCAGCATCCAGTGGTGATGACAGCAGCACAGAAGAATCAACACAGGAGACAAGCAATGTTGGCGAAGGCAAGCTGATCTGTATTGATGCAGGTCATCAGGCAACGCCGAATACGGATACAGAGCCGGTAGGTCCCGGTGCGGAAGATAAGAAAGCAAAAGTTTCAGCCGGTAATACAGGTGTTACAACCGGTACAGAGGAATATGAACTGAATCTTGAGGTAGCGTTAAAGCTTCAGAGTGCATTAGAGGCAAGAGGCTATACTGTGAAGATGATCCGTACATCCAATGATGTCGATATCAGTAATGCGGCAAGAGCCGAACTTGCAAATAGTGACAATGCAGATGCATTTATAAGGATCCATGCCAATGGTTCCACAGATACAAATGCAAGTGGTGTCATGACGGTATGCCAGACAAAGGACAATCCATACAATGCAGATATCTATGATTCCTGTAAACGGTTGTCTGCCGATGTATTAAGCGGAATGGCAGCAGCAACAGGGGCAAACAGCGAGGGTGTCTGGGAGACAGATTCCATGAGTGGAATTAACTGGTGTAAGGTTCCGGTTACGATCGTTGAGATTGGTTATATGACGAATTCAGAAGAAGACCAGAAACTTGTAACATCAGATTATCAGAACCTGCTTGCAAAGGGAATTGCAGATGGTATAGATGCATATTTTGCAGGTAAGTGATCTGTAACAGATAATGAGATGATTTATCGAATACATTGAGTGAGTTATACTTGCGATATATGTAAGAAGATACAAAAGATATTTATAAAAATACAGGAGGATATAACATGGAAGCATTAGAATGTATTAAGACAAGAAGGTCGGTAAGAAAATTCAAAGAGGATATCATTCCGGATGAAGTGATCCGTGAGTTGGTAGAACTCGCATCCTATTCACCATCCTGGAAGAATACACAGACGATCCGTTACATCAGTGTTTCTGATCCGGAGAAGATCAAGAAGATCGCAGAAGAAGGCGTGATGGGATTTGCATTAAATGAGAAGACAGTTTCCAGAGCACATCAGTTGATGGTTGTGACACAGAAGAACGGTATTTGTGGATATGAGAGAGATGGAAGCTTCAGTACAAGCAAAGGTGCCGGATGGGAGATGTTCGATGCCGGTATCGCAGCCCAGACATTCTGTCTTGCAGCACATGAGAAGGGAATCGGAACGGTTATCCTTGGAGTATTTGATGATAAGAAAGTTGGAGAGATCGTAGGTGTGCCGGAAGGACAGACAGTTGCCACTGTTATCGCAATGGGATATCCGGTATTTGCACCGGAGATGCCGCCAAGAAAATCAGTTGATGATCTATTAACGATCCAGTAAGAGCTATTTTATTCATTATATAATGAATACTGACAGAAGATAGATTTGGAAGAAACAAAAGTCTGTCGGAATAGCCAACAAAACGAATAGTGTCTCGAAAGAGAAAAAATATACTGCACTTTAGTATAGATGATATGGTCTGCTAAGGTGCAGTTTTGTTGTAGAAGGTGATTTTTTCATGGTTTTGACAAAAGCAGATACATTAGATTATTTGAAAAACAGAATAACAAAATCGAGAATAGAAGACCTTATGATCGTAACCGGGAAAATGTATGGTGAGAACCGGAAACAGATCCTTGCCGATATTCAATCACAGTTTAAGGGACAGACGATTGTTGTTCGAAGCTCCTGTTCCAATGAAGATTCCTCCGAGACATCAAATGCGGGTCATTATGACAGTATATTGGATGTCGATGCTGATGATCGCGATGCTGTATGTCATGCGGTTGAGACAGTATTTGATTCCTATAAAAAAGATCTGCCAGATATCAGGAATGAACAGGTGTTGATCCAGACGCAGACGAAATCTATCATCAGCAGCGGAGTTATCTTCTCCAGAGAGATCAAATCAGGAAGACTGTATTATGCAATCTCATATGATGAAGATTCGACCGATGCGGTAACCAGTGGAAGCGGAGGAAAGACGATCTATATTGCAAGGACAGCAGAGAGTTCATCTCTCCCGGAGCACTGGGGTGTTCTGGTCACAGCCATGAGGGAATTAGAAGACATCTTTCCGGAGTATCCACTCGATGTGGAATTTGCAGTTGGAGCAGATCTGATAGTTACGATCTTTCAGGTGCGTCCGCTTGCGGCCTGTATTAAGAAGCTGGAAAATCCATCTGACTACAAAGAAGACAGAGCAAAGAATGATCGTATATTTGGAGAATTGATAAACGAGACAAAACAGCAGTATCAAAAACTCAGTGATCTGTTGTATGAGAAACAGGCAATCTTATCCGATATGGCATTCTGGAATCCGGCAGAGATCATAGGGGTAAATCCGCATCCGCTTGATTTCTCCCTTTACAGAGAGATCATAACGAAGGCTGCGTGGAATCAAGGACTTACCACTATAGGATATCGTGTGGTGGACGGTGATCTGATGTACAGGGTCGGAAATAAACCATATATATCCTTGCGGAAGTCATTTCTGTGTCTGATGCCTGCGGATTTAGATGAGGACATGGTGAAAAAACTTTTGGCATTTTACGACCGGAAGATTTTATCGGATATAACAGCACATGATAAGATTGAATTTGAGGTAGTATTTTCCAATTATGATTTTACAACGGAGGATCGGTTACAGGAATTATTAGAGTATGGATTTACGAAGGGAGAGATTCAGGATCTGTCGGGCAGTCTGTTTCGTCTGACGGATCATGTAATCTGTAATTTCAGGCAGAATCGGATGCAGGATATCCGTTCATTAAATGGGCTGAAGGTGCATCGGGAGAATATCAGGAATAACTGGCTGATGGCAGCAAAAGATGTGAATACTTCCATCCGTTATTTTATAGAATTGATCGAGAGTATCAAACAGTACGGAACACCGAAATTTGCAAGACAGGCAAGACTTGCATTTATCTCAAAGGCTCTTTGCAGGTCGCTTAGTGCAAAGGGATATTTTACGAGCCGTGAGATTGATGACTTTATGATGTCAATCTACACAGTAGCATCGGAGTACGATTCGGATTTTCAGGATTTTGCAGAAGGACGGATTACCAGGGCAGCCTTTGATGAGAAATACGGGCATCTTCGTTCCGGCACTTACGATATCACCTGTGAGACGTATGCGGAACAGGATTTTGACAGCTCCAAGGCAAGTGAGACAGCAAAGAAGCAGAGACAGAGGATTGAACGGTTAAAGCATACACCGCTTGATCCGGAGAAGGTAGAACAGGCACTTTCCGATATCGGCTTTGATGTTGATGCAAAGAAATTTGTGGAATTCTTAAAGGATTCCATGGAAGAACGGGAATATTTTAAATTTGAATTTACAAAATCCTTAAGCTTGGCAATCGATATTCTGATCAATATTGGAGAAATGTTGAATTTTTCAAAAGAAGATATGGCATATCTCACAGTAGATGATATAATTGCAGTGTATCATAAACCAGAAACGGAGATCCGAAGGATATGGGAACAGGTGATCACAGAGAACCGGAAAGCATATACAGATGCTTCTGACCTGATCCTGCCGGATGTGATCTGCAATAAGCAACAGTTGGAATATATCGAGATGGTAGAGGCTAGACCGAATTTTATTACCTCGGAGATCGTGACCGGAGCAGTTGTCGTATTGGAGGATGAGGAATCGAAGCGTGATGATGCCGGAGCGGTTGATGTTGCAGATAAGATCGTAGTGATCCCGAAAGCAGACCCCGGCTATGACTGGATCTTTGCAAAAGGAATCCGGGGCTTTATTACGAAGTATGGTGGTGTTGCATCCCATATGGCGATTCGATGTGCGGAATTCAATATTCCGGCGGCTATTGGATGTGGCGACGTTATTTATAATTATGTAACAGGACTTGACAAACTGACACTTGATTGTAAAAATGGAAAGATACTGAAGGAGGAATAGGCGTATGCTTCACGCACTGATAACACAACGCGAAGGTCAGAATATGTATGGAAAATCCACGGATGTTCTGGAAGCTGCCTATACGGAATTTTATGAAAGCATGGGAATAAGACTTCATCCGGTGTCGAATTTCACCAGAGATTTTGAAGCCTTATTTGAAGATCCGATTGACGTACTGATCGTAACGGGTGGCGGTACGCTTCACCCGAAATATTATGTAGAACCGCATAAGGCAGAGCTGCAGCCGCATCGGGATGCGATGGAGGAACGGCTCATTATGTACTGTGTGGAGAATGAGATACCGATCATCGGGGTATGCAGAGGTATGCAGCATCTGAATGCTCTTTTTGGAGGAAAGATCTCATATTCTGCACCGTTTGTAGTGCCAAGACCGCGAGGTGTTGACCATATGGCAAAAATCTGTAAATCGGATCGATATATAAAGATAAATAATTTTCACAGTGATTGTGTATATCTGGAAAACCTTTCAACAATGTTTTATCCGTTGGTTGTAGATGAAGAAAATGGATCGGTTGAGGCATTTGTGTCACCAACCATGAGTATTCTTGCGTTTCAGTGGCACCCGGAGCGGTATTTTGAAAGTGAAGAAGGAAGGCTTTTCAGCAGACATCTGATCCAGGATTTCTTAGGTATTCCAAGAGATGATAAGAAACCGGATCTGTAAATAAAATCCTATAAAGCCATAGTTGGAGGAAGTAATAGACATGGAAAAAGGAAAAGCAAAACAACTGCTTGATAAGATGCAGGTATTGATTGAGGACGGACAGAATGTTCCATTTGCAGCAGGAAAGGTTCTTGTAAATAAAGAAGAAATGCTGGAAATGATAGAAGATCTGAAAAAGACGATAGATATAGAATTAAAAGCGTATCATGAGATCACGGATAAGCGTGGCAAGATCATAAAGGATGCGAATAAAGAAGCTGAGGATATCATCGTGGAGGCAGAAGAATCTGCAAGCCGGATCCGTATGAGCAAGCCGAATCCACTCTATGTCCAGAGGCAGGTAAAGGATCTGAACAAGAAAGATAAGATGGCACTTCGGACAGCAAATGAGATCTATGCGGCATCGATCATTTATACGAATGAGATGCTTATGGAGATCAATGAATCGGTACGTCAGGCATATAATATGATTAGTGAAGAAACTGACCGTGTATTGGATTCGCTCAGACAGAAATCCGATGTCATTGAGCAGAATAAACGCGAGCTGATGGATGGACTTCTGGATATGAAGAAGCAGGAACGGTATGCTGATATTTTAGAGATCAGCCAGCTCCTTGCAAATGAACTGTACTATGAGAAGAATCGGTTTGAAGAAGAAGAACAGAAGGCGAAGAAGCAGGCAGAAGAAAATGAGATGGTTCAGTGGGAATTTGATTTCGAGGATAAGAAGGAAGACCCGATCAAGGTAAAACCATCCAGACAGCCGGTGAAGCTTCATGATGATATTTTGCATGATGAGGTTGTGGATTCAGCATTTGAGATTGCGGATGAATTAAAGGAAGAAAAGAAAAAGTCATTATTTGAGGATCGGACACCTGTGCCGTTAGAGGAATCAATTACGGATGCAGGGGTTGCAGGAAAGGCAGCAGAAGGATCTTCTAAGAAGATTCCGGAGTTCCGGATCGGTGGAAACATCCATAAGAGCCTTGACGATGAACTTTAAAGCCACCTAAGAACAGAAGCGTGATACTTTACATTTAATTCATGATTCAGGCGTTGCGGAGCGTACGCCTGTTATGATATTATGGGTTTGTGAGCTCGAAAAACAAGAAACCATAAAGTGTAAATATATACAGGAGGTAATTATTTATGGGGATTTTAAAAAGATTTAAAGACATTATGTCAGCAAACATCAACGCTATGCTTGATAAGGCAGAGGATCCGGAGAAGATGATCGACCAGTATCTCAGAGACTTACAGGAAGATCTTAGAAACGTAAAATCAGAGACAGCAACCGTTATGGCAGATGAGACCAGATGCAAACGTGCACTCGATGACTGTGATGCAGATATCGCAAAGATGCAGAGCTATGCAGAGAAGGCACTCCTTGCAGGAAATGAAGCAGATGCCATGAAGTTCTTAGAGAAGAAGAACCAGTTAGCATCCAAGAGAACGTCTTTACAGCAGTCATATGATATGGCAGCCGGAAATGCAGCAAAGATGAAAGAGATGCATGATAAGCTGACAAAGGATATCATGGATCTGAACAACAGAAAGGACGCCATCAAGGCGAAGGTTCAGGTTGCAAAGACGCAGGAGAAGATGAATAAGATGATGGGAAACGTAACGGATACAGCCGGAACGATCTCAGCATTTGACAGAATGGAAGCAAAGGCTGATGCGATGCTTGACAAGGCAAATGCAATGGCAGAATTAAATGCCAGCGGCAAGGATGAGACAGATGATCTGATGAGCAAATACGATGCAGAACCATCATCAGCAGTTTCAGACGAACTTGCAGCATTAAAGGCAAAGATGGGACTTTCATAGGAGGAAACAGATGGGATTATTTTCAAATCAGTTTGCCAATGTAGTTGAGTGGGAAGAATACAGAGATGACCTGCTCTTCTGGAAATGGACAAATCGAGAGATAAAGAAAGATTCCAGACTTATCATTAAACCGGGACAGGATGCGATTTTCCTGTATAACGGTGCGGTAGAAGGTATCTTCACAGAATCAGGAAGTTATACGATTGATTCGGATATCATTCCATTCCTTTCTACATTAAAGGGATTTAAGTTTGGTTTCAACTCAGGACTTCGTGCAGAGGTTCTGTTCATCAATACGAAAGAGTTTACCTGTAACTGGGGAACCAGTTCCCCAATCCGTTTACAGGCACCGGGACTTCCGGGCGGACTTCCTGTACGGTCAAATGGTAAGTTTTCATTTAAGATTGATGATTACAATGTGTTGATCGAGAGAATCGCCGGGGTAAAGGCAATCTTTACAGTGGATGATGTCAGAGACCGTATTAAGGGAATCTTAGATGGACTGTTGATCAAATGGATCACAAAGGTCGGCGGTGACGTATTCAATCTGATGGCAAATGCAACGGATATTGCAAAGGGTATTTTAGAAGATCTGGATATGGAACTGATCAAGATCGGTCTGACCATGACAGATTTCAGAATCAGCGAATTTACATATCCTGAGAATATATCAAAACGTGCAGATCAGGCTGCTGAGTATACGATGCTTGGTGACATGGGACGGTTCCAGCAGGTGAAGATGGTAGATGCACTTGCAAATTCCAACGGAAAAGGTGGAACCAATATGGCAGATGTTGCCAGCGGTATGATGGGAATGCAGATGGGTATGATGATGGCAAATCAGATGACCGGTAATCTGCAGAACAACATGAACGGACAGATGAATCAGCAGGCAGCTCCAACCGGAAATGGTACGGCTCCTAAGTTCTGTCCGAACTGCGGAACCCCTACAAATGGAGCAAAGTTCTGTGGTAACTGCGGAACAAAGCTGATATAAAGGAGTACAAAAGCGATGGCTGGATTAAATGACATGCAGGATCTGGCATGCAGACATGTCGATGGACCGCTTCTGATATTGGCAGGTGCCGGATCAGGAAAGACCAGAGTAATCACCCACCGGGTAGCGTATCTGATGGATGAGATCGGAGTGAATCCATATAATATCCTTGCGATAACATTTACAAATAAAGCCGCAGCCGAAATGAGAGACAGAGTAAATAACATTGTTGGAGAGGGTGCTGAACGAGTATGGGTCAGCACCTTTCATTCGTTATGTGTACGGATTCTGCGACGGTTTTCAGACAGGCTCGGTTATGCAACAAATTTTAATATCTATGATTCGGATGACCAGAAATCTGCGGTCAAGAATATTCTGAAGGAATTGAAGATCGATCCGAAGAAGTATCCGGAGAAGATGTTCCTGGCAGAGATATCAAATGCAAAGGAACGGTATATTTCACCGGATCAGTATGCGAAGATGAATGCGACAGATTTTGTGAAGACACAGACGGCAACCGTATATTCCGAGTATATGAAGCGACTCCGTAAATTCAATGCATTTGATTTTGATGATCTGATCTACAAGGTGGTTGAGCTTTTTGAACATAATCCGGATGTACTGGAATTATATCAGGACAGATTTCGTTATATTATGGTGGATGAGTATCAGGATACAAACCACATACAGTTTCTGATGGTGAAGCAGCTTGCTTCCAAATACAGAAACCTTTGTGTCGTTGGTGATGATGACCAGTCAATCTACAAATTCCGTGGTGCCAATATTACGAATATTTTGAATTTTGAAAAGGAATATCCGGATGCGAAGGTCGTGAAGCTGGAACAGAATTATCGTTCCTGTGGAAATATTCTGGCGGCTGCAAATGCGGTGATCAAGCATAACGAAGGAAGAAAGGATAAAGCCCTCTGGACAGATCAGGGAGATGGCGAGAAGCTTGTATTTAATCAGAGTGAGGATGAATACATGGAGGCGGATCGTGTCGTAAATGAGATCATCCGTCTGACAGCAAATGGTGCACAGTATAAAGACATTGCTTTACTATATCGTACGAATGCACAGTCTCGTATCCTTGGTGAGAAGCTGGTTATGCGAGGAATACCACATCGGGTCTACGGTGGTCAGAATTTCTATGAACGAAAAGAAATTAAAGATATAATGGCATATCTGAAGGTTGTAAATAACTCTACAGACGATACCTATCTCAGACGAATCATCAATGTACCAAAGCGTGGAATCGGTGATGCTACCGTTGATAAGGTGGCCGCATTTGCCGCAGCAAATGATATGACACTGATGGAAGCCATGCAGATCATAGAGCAAGTTCCGGGATTACAGCGTTCGGTTGCAAAAATTTCCAGCTTTGTGGAATTGATCGATGGATTTCGGGGGATAATAGAGGAGCAGGAACCACTCAGTACATTATTTGACCGCATTCTGGAGGATACCGGATATGAAGATGAACTGATAGCGGAGCACACGGATGAATCGATGGCGAGACTTGAGAATATCGATGAGTTAAGAAACCGTGTGGTTCAGTTTGAAACCGATTATGAGGAAGCGACATTGGCAGATTTTCTGGAGGATATCGCGCTGGTTTCGGAGACCGATAAAATGTCCGATGATGATAATATGGTTAAATTAATGACGATCCATGGTTCAAAGGGACTGGAGTTCCCATATGTATTCTTATGTGGCATGGAAGAGCGAATCTTCCCAAGTGCGATGGCGATCAATTCGGATGATGAAGATGCGCTGGAAGAAGAACGCAGACTTTGCTATGTAGGAATTACAAGAGCGATGAAGAAGCTATATCTGTCCTGTGCAAGAAACCGTATGCTGCATGGAAGTAGAAACTGCAATGACATCTCCAGATTTATTAAAGAGATTCCGCCGCTGCTGTTCCAGGATTCCGGTGATATTACAAGGCATGTAAAACGGATGGAAGAACGGCAGTTTGCAGACACCGGATATACCGGAAATAGGTATGGTAGCAGCGGACAGTCAGGATATGGAAAAGGCTCATATCATGGAAAATCGTCGCAAACAGGTTCCGGATATTCTTCATCGAATCCATACAGCAGCTACAGTAAGGCAAAGAAAGAGCCGATCAGTATAACACCATCGACCAAACCATCATTTGGCAAAGAATTTACCGTGAACCGGGAACTGGTTCTCGACTATGGAGAAGGTGATCGGGTGCGTCATATGAAATTTGGAAATGGAACTGTAACGCAGCTTGTAAAGGGCGGCAGAGATTATGAGGTGACGGTAGATTTCGATCGTGGCGGTACAAGAAAAATGTTTGCTTCCTTTGCAAAATTAAAGCGTCTGGAAGAATAAAGAAATTATAATAATTCCAAGATAATATAGAAATAGAAAAAAGAGTATGCTATAATGACGGCATACAGAAACTAAATGAAAGGGTGGTAGTTTATAATGAAAAATAATGATGTAATCTTAGTAAAAAGCGAACCAACAGAAGAAAAGGCAAAAGGTGTTGTATTTGTGATCCTTGCGATCATCGGTGCAGTAGCAGCGATCGCAGGTATTGCATATGCAGTATATTCATACCTGACACCTGATTTTCTTGATGATTTTGATGATGATTTTGATGATGATTTTGATGACGACTTCTTCGATGATGACGATGATGACGAGGAAGAAGCACCGGCAGAGCAGCCTGCCGAGACAGCAGAAGCACCGGCAGCAGAGCCTGTAGCAGACGCTGAATAATCAAAAATTTGAGCTGAATCAAAGTGAGTAAAATAACCGGATTAGTTTTTTGAATTATAAAGAGCTAATTCGGTTATTTTTATCTAAAAAGATATATGAAAAGTATTCATTTATAGTTAGTGGAAATTTTGTGGAAAAGGGAGAAATAGAGCGGAAGCGTCTTGCGGAATAAAGGTACATGTGCTTCGATGCCAAATCTTACTTCTTATTTTTGTTTTATAACTGACAAGACACCTGTAAAGTGGTGTAAAATACTATATTGTCATGTACAACAGAACGTGGTATACTAAGGCAACGCTTTTTTATACAAGAAGAAAAACGAATAAATATAGTTGGAGAAACAATATGAAGACAGATATTTTAATTGTGGGAAGTGGATGCGCAGGTTTATATGCTGCATTGAATCTCCCCAGTGATAAACAGATAACGATCATAACAAAGGATATCGTAGAACACAGTGATTCCTTCCTGGCACAGGGTGGCATGTGTATGTTGAAATCAGAAGATGACTATGACAGTTATTTTGAAGACACCATGAAGGCGGGACATTATGAGAATAATCCAAAGAGTGTAGAAGTTATGATACGTTCATCGGTCGATGTTGTAAATGATCTTGTAAAGTATGGAGCGGATTTCCATCGGGAGCCGGATGGCAGTCTTAGCTATACAAAGGAAGGAGCACATAGCCATCATCGTATCATTTTTCATGAGGATGTAACAGGAAAAGAGATCACAAGTACCCTGCTCCGCAATGTAGAGAAGCTTTCGAATGTGACGATCTACGAACATGTAACCATGGTGGATATCCTGTGTAAGGATAATTGCTGTTACGGTGTGGTGGCAAGGGATGCGGAGAATAAGATTTTCCCGATCATGGCAAACTATACCATGCTTGCTTGTGGGGGAATTGGTGGTATTTACAGACATTCGACTAATTTCAGACACCTGACCGGAGATGCCGTTGCGATCGCATTAAAGCATGGGATTGAGACAGAGCATGTGAACTATGTCCAGATTCATCCGACAACCTTATATAGCAAAGAGCCGGAAGACAGGAGTTTTCTGATCTCGGAATCGGTTCGTGGCGAGGGGGCGCTGCTCTATAACAAGAATCATGAGCGGTTTGTAAATGAACTTCTTCCGAGGGATCTGCTGACAATCGAGATTCGCAAACAGATGGAGAAGGACGGGACAGATTATGTCTGGGAAGATATGACTGTGATTGATAGAAAAGAATTAGAAGAACATTTCCCGAATATCGTTGAGCATTGCAAAGAAATGGGATATGATGTGTATACAGAATGCATACCGGTTGTGCCGGCACAGCATTATTTCATGGGCGGTATCAAGGTGGATTTGTTCAGTAAGACATCGATGGATCAGTTGTATGCGATCGGAGAGACTGCATGTAACGGAGTTCATGGCAAGAATCGACTGGCAAGTAATTCGCTTCTTGAGAGCTTGGTATTTGCCAAGCGGGCCGCAAAGGAAATGACTGAGCAGTTCGACCGGACAAAGATAGAAGAAATCTCTTACAGAGAAGACGATTATACAGACAAGAAGAAGCTGGCAACAGAATATAAAGCACTGCTTAAGGCTGAGATTGCAAGGGAAAACGAAGAAGACCTGCACAGACAGGAAGCATAGAAAAATCATTCAGGAGGATATTATGTACGATCAGATTACTTTAAAATTAAATGTAGATCCATTTATTCTTGGAGCATTAAAAGAAGATATTACAAGTGAGGATGTATCAACAAATTCCGTTATGCCGGAGGCATGCATGGGAAAGGTAGAGTTAATCTGCAAGCAGGATGGAATCATCTGTGGTTTACAGGTGTTTAAGAGAGTATTTGAATTATTAGATGATACAACCGTGACAGAACTCTACTGCAAGGATGGCGATGAGGTAAAGGCAGGACAGTTGATGGGAGTTGTAACCGGGGATATCCGTGTATTGTTATCGGGAGAACGGACAGCACTGAATTATCTGCAGAGGATGAGCGGTATTGCTACGTACACATATAAGGTTGCAGGACTTCTTGCAGGAAGCAAGATCCAGTTGCTTGATACCAGAAAGACAACCCCGAATAATCGTATTTTTGAAAAATATGCAGTTCGTGTCGGCGGTGGGCATAATCACAGATATAATCTTTCGGACGGAGTCCTTCTGAAGGATAACCATATAGGCGCAGCAGGCGGAGTGAAAGAGGCAATCCGTATGGCAAAGGAATATGCACCGTTTGTCAGAAAGATCGAAGTCGAGGTTGAGAATCTGGATATGGTAAAGGAGGCTGTTGAAGCCGGAGCGGATATTATCATGCTGGATAATATGTCAGATGAAATGTTAAAAGAAGCGATCGGCATCATTGATGGCAAGGCAGAGATCGAGGTATCAGGTAATGTAACAGCAGAAAATATCGAGCGCTTGAAGAACCTTGGTGTTGATTATATATCAAGTGGAGCACTGACACATTCCGCTCCGATCATGGATATTTCTCTGAAAAATCTTCATAGAATCTAACTGAATATTGTAACAAAATTTCTGGTGCCTTTGGGTGCAGGGAAGGTTTACATGAGAAATAGAATGGGCTAATGGATGATAAGATTGGGAGGAAGAACATGACAGGAGTTGAAAGACGGGAAAAACTGTTGTCGATGCTTGCGAAGAGTAAAGAGCCGATTGCGGGGGCGGAGATGGCAAAGAGGCTCAGTGTGAGTAGGCAGGTGATCGTACAGGATATTGCCCTGCTTCGTGCGGCTGACAATAATATTGTTTCAACAAACCGGGGATATGTGTTATTAAAGCCGGGAAAATGTGAACGAATATTCAAGGTGCGTCATACTGCGGAAGAGATAGAGAAAGAATTACAGATCATCGTAGATAATGGCGGCAGGATTCTGGATGTATTTGTATATCATAAGATTTATGGAGTTGTAAAAGCTCCGATGAACATAAAAACCAGAAAAGATATTTATGAATATGTAAAGACCTTGAGCAGTGGAAAATCATCGCCGCTTCTTAAGATAACCGACAATTACCATTATCACACGGTACAGGCAGATTCAGAAGATATCCTGGATAATATTCAGAAGGATCTGGAGGAATGTGGTTTTCTTGCGAAACTGCTGGATTTCGAACCGGTTGATTTTTGGGAAAAAAGTGAATGACATAGGATGACGAGGGGAAGAAATTAATAAGTCAATATTGTGCAACAAATTTATAAAAATAATGTAAGAAAAACGAATGGAAAGATAATATAATAACATTATCAGGTATAATAAATTATATACCAAATAAAAAGAAAAAGAGGAAATGAGAATGATAAAAAAATACACATATGGTAATCCGTTTTTTACAGAATCGGTTGTTGCGTCATTTGAGGCATCGGAAGGTATGCCTGAAGTTGGAACAGTAAATCTGGATGATGGCTTTTCATTTCTTTATGATATGAAAGCAGAGGATGCAGTATATGGACTTGGTGAAGCAAATCGTGGAATCAACAAAAGAGGATATAAATATATAAGCAATAATACAGATATTCCGAATCATCATGAGGATGTTTATTCTTTATATGCATCTCATAATTTTGTTATTATATCCGGCGAGAGAACATTTGGATTGTACATAGATTATCCGTCTTCGCTGGTATTTGATATCGGATATACTAAGATGGATGAACTTCATATTTTCTGCGATAAAGCAGATTTGGATCTTTATGTGATCACAGGCGAAAGTATATATGATATTGTAAAACAATTCAGACAAATGATAGGAAAAAGTTATATTGCTCCAAAGTTTGCTTTCGGTTTTGGACAGAGCCGTTGGGGTTATAAGACACCGGAAGATTTTGCTTATGTTGTGAAGAAATACAGAGAAAATCATATACCGATCGATATGGTATACATGGATATCGATTATATGGATCATTATAAAGACTTTACGATAAATGAAGCATTTGGTGATTTTTCTGAATATGTAGAAGAGTTGAAAAAAGAAAATATACGCTTGATCCCGATTATTGATGCGGGAGTGAAGATTGAAGAAGGATATGATGTGTATGAAGAAGGCGTAGCAAACAATTATTTCTGTAAAAGAGAGGACGGAAGTGATTTTGTTGCAGCTGTATGGCCGGGATACACACATTTTCCGGATGTATTGAATCCGGAAGCAAGAAAATGGTTTGGCGGAAAATATAAGCTTCTTACAGATGCAGGAATTGAAGGCTTCTGGAATGATATGAATGAACCGGCAATTTTTTATACACCGGAAGGCGTTTGTGATGTGAAAGAGGCAATGCGGGAATTTATTGATAAAGATGAATCCGTGGATGATGTCTGGGGAATCCGGGATATGGTAGTAGATCTGGCTAATAATGCCAAAGACTATGCTTCGATGTATCATAATGTGAATGGAAAGATGGTGCGTCATGATCAGGTACATAACCTTTTCGGTTATAATATGACACGGGCAGCAGGTGAAGCACTTCGAGAGATCTGTCCGGAGAAAAGATGCCTGTTGTTTTCCAGATCATCTTATATCGGAATGCATCGTTATGGCGGTATCTGGACCGGAGATAATAAATCCTGGTGGTCCCATATCCTGTTAAATCTGAAAATGCTTCCATCATTAAATATGTGTGGTTTCTTATATACAGGGGCAGATCTGGGTGGATTTGGCTGTAATACGACCAGAGATCTTTTGCTCAGATGGCTCGCGCTTGGTGTATTTACACCGCTGATGCGTAATCATGCATGCCTTGGCACAAGAGAGCAGGAGTGCTATCAGTTTGAGCAGATTGAAGATTTCAGACATATCATAGGTGTTCGTTATCGGTTGCTTCCATATATTTACAGTGAATATATGAAGGCTGCTTTAAATGATGAAATGATGTTCAAACCGCTTGCATTTGAATATCCGGAAGATCGTATGGCGGTAAATGTAGAAGACCAGCTTATGCTTGGTAATGAGATCATGATCGCACCGGTATATACACAGAATGCAATCGGAAGATATGTTTATCTGCCGGAGGATATGATGCTTGTCCGTTTCAAGGCTGAGGGTGATATTGAACAGACCGAGATGAAAAAAGGACATCATTTTGTAGAAGTGCCGTTGAATGAAGTGATTTTATTTATTCGGAAAGGAAAATGCATTCCTCTTGCTGACTTTGCCGAGTGCGTTGCGGATATTGATACGAAGAAGCTACAGTTACTTGGGTATGCGGGAAGCAGTTATCAGTTGTATGATGATGATGGATTTACAAGAGAGTATAATATGGAGATGTCCTGTGTAATTTTGAATAATTAGTAACAGAATATCAGATAAAAGAAAAAGGCAATCGATTATGATTGCCTTTTTTGATGCGGATAACAGGAGTTGAACCTGCACGTCTGTTGACACTAGAACCTAAATCTAGCGCGTCTGCCAATTCCGCCATATCCGCAGAGTTTCTTCTATATATAATAGAATAAAAGAATAGAAGAGTAGATATAAAAAAATCAGATATAAAATTATATCTGAAATTTTAATGAGCCATCGGGGACTCGAACCCCGGACAACTTGATTAAAAGTCAAGTGCTCTACCGCCTGAGCTAATGGCCCATATAAATTAAGTTTTTGACTGGGCTAGCTGGATTCGAACCAGCGAATGCAGGAGTCAAAGTCCTGTGCCTTACCGCTTGGCGATAACCCAAAAGCATCGCTTAATATGCGATAAAGAAAAGGGTGGATAGAGGGACTCGAACCCTCGGCCTCCAGAGCCACAATCTGGCGCGCTAGCCAACTGCGCCATACCCACCATATAAGTGAAACATCCATATGGAACAGCAGTAGTGCCACAGAATGAAACAAATAAATGTGCCCGAAGGGATTCGAACCCCCGACCCACGGCTTAGAAGGCCGTTGCTCTATCCAGCTGAGCTACGGACACATTTTAAATTCCCGCTATAAATATTAGCGAAAATAAAGAGCGGGTGATGGGAATCGAACCCACGTATCTAGCTTGGAAGGCTAGTGTTCTACCATTGAACTACACCCGCATGATTGCTTAACAGTGTTAGATTTATGATTATCTAAGTCGGGGTGACAGGATTCGAACCTGCGACCTCTTGATCCCAAATCAAGCGCTCTAGCCAAGCTGAGCCACACCCCGGAACAAAGTGTTTGTCGTTTTTTTATGTTCGTCATATCTCTGACGCAAGACATATTATACATAAACACCCCTTTGATGTCAACAATAAATTTTATTTTTTTTTGCATTTTTTTTTGGCAAAGCGGATTTCCTTAGGTTTTAAGCCACTTTCCAGTATTTATTTTTTTGAATATTATATATGGACTGATGATAATCTCATACATTTTAGCATTAATTTAAAGTTTTCGAGATCTGGCAGGTATGTATCTGTTGCATATAGATCTTTTAAAAAAATCGGATAAAAATTGAATCGGGTAACAAGCTGTGCTATAGTAAGGGCTGCGACAGTTTAATTAAGAAAAGAGAGAATGGAATGAGTGATTTTTTATTTAGTATAAATGCGACAGTGCCGATCTTTCTGGTGATTCTGTTGGGGTGGTTTCTGAAACGGATTGGGCTGATCAATGATGAATTTGCAAATATAGCAAATAAATATGTGTTTAAGGTATCCCTTCCGGTGCTTTTGTTTCGGGATATCGCAACAACCTCGGTATTAAAAGACGTAAATATGAAATTTGTGGCGTTTTGTTTCTTCGGAACTTTTATTATGTTTGCATGTGCATGGTGCTTTGCAAAGATATATTGCCGGGATAAGACGATGGTCGGAGCGTTTGCGCAGGCATCGGCAAGAGGAAGCGCGGCGGTGCTTGGAATTGCCTTTGTAGAAAATATCTGTGGAAGCTCAGGGATGGCTCCGCTTATGATCGTTGCGGCGGTACCATTGTTCAATATCCTGTCCGTTATTATGCTGACCTTTGGGGGCAGAGATAATATCCATGGTGCAGACGGAATCAAAACGGCATGCATTAATATTTTAAAGAATCCGATCATAATCGGCATCGTGCTCGGAGTTCCGTTTTCATTATTGAATATTCCGATTCCTGCGATACCGATGAAGACGATCAATTATATCGCACAGACGGCGACTCCGATCGCATTGATCGCCATAGGAGCAGGTTTTAATACAAAAGCAGCACTGGAGAAAATGAAGCCTGCGGTTACAGCAGCTCTTATGAAGCTAGTCGTATTTCCTTTGATCTATATGCCGATTGCGGTTAAGCTTGGGTTTGCACCGAGTGAATTGGCAGCAATCCTGATCATGACAGGCTCACCGTCCACGGTAACCTGTTATATCATGGCTAAGAATATGAATAATGATGAAGTCCTGTCATCAAATACGATCGTGCTGACAACCCTGTTTTCATCGGTCACGATAACGGTATGGGTATATGTCCTTCGCGTTATGGGATGTATATGACACAAGTAATAATAAAAATCCTTGAATAAACAGAAATGGGATTAAATTAGAAGTAATGAATACAGAGAACAAATGAAAAGATTAGGATAATATAGAAAATTAAAATACAGAGAATGGAGAAAGAAGATGAAAAATATAGTTTTGATCGGAATGCCTGGTTGTGGAAAGAGTACGATCGGTGTGGTACTTGCCAAGGTTCTTGGATTTGATTTTGTAGATGCAGATGTGTTGATCCAGAAGAAGCATGGTAAGCTGCTTCGTGAGCTGATCGCAGAATATGGAGATGATGGGTTCCTTCAGATAGAAAATGATGTAAACAAAGAAATTGACTTAAAGAATACGGTTATTGCAACCGGAGGAAGTGTCGTATACTGTGATGAAGCCATGCAGCATTATGTAAAAAATGATATTGTAGTATATATCGAGCTCCCATATGGAGTGATCGCTTCCAGACTGGAAAATGTAAAACGGCGTGGCGTAGTGTTGAAGGATGGTCAGACTTTAAAGGATCTTTATAACGAGAGAATCTTATTGTATGAAAAATATGCACAGATCACGGTAAAAGCCGAGGGACTTTCCGTAGAAGAACTCATGGATACGATTGCAGAAAAAGTGTTGGCATATGAGAAGACACATTAATGTGAAGATCGAGCTCAAACAGCATAGATCCAAAGTAATGATATGAATTTGGATCTATGCAGCGGGTTTATGAAGTGCTAAAAACAGATTGGAAAAACGACTTCTGAACAGCAGAATGAAATATTTGGCGAAAGCTGAAAAAATATCTGCAAGGAAGTCGTTTTTTATATTGACGAAAATGGATGTATCCAATATAATCTATTTTGTGGTTTAAAACGTAGAACTTTAAAGTCACTTGACTTCAACGCAATAAAGCAAAATTAGCCGGATTATGTCAGAATTCGAAAATCAGAAATTATAAGATGCGCTATTGTTGGTGGAAAGTTGACTGTAAAATTCTGCGAATACAAAAATGAGAAGTGACGGGAGGTCGACATGGTTATTAAAGTGATTATGCTTGTTGTATTCTTTGGCATAATGATCGGTGTAGGATTTTATGCAAGAAAACAGGCCACAGATGTGAACGGATTTGTACTGGGAGGAAGAAGCGTAGGCCCATGGCTTACAGCATTTGCATATGGTACGTCCTACTTTTCGGCAGTTATTTTTATTGGATATGCAGGACAGTTTGGATGGAAATACGGAATTGCATCCACATGGATCGGAATTGGAAATGCAATCCTTGGGTCTCTGCTTGCATGGGTAGTGCTTGGCAGAAGAACCAGACTGATCACGCAGAAGCTGGATTCCAGAACAATGCCGGAATTCTTTGAGAGAAGATATAACAGCAAATCCATGAAGATCATTTCTTCCTGGATCATATTCATATTCTTGATCCCATATACGGCTTCATTGTATAACGGTCTTTCCAGATTGTTTGGAATGGCGTTCGACATTGATTACAAGATCTGTGTTGTTGCTATGGCAGTTCTTACCGGTATCTATGTAATTGTTGGCGGGTATATGGCGACAGCGATCAATGACTTTATTCAGGGACTGATCATGCTGGTTGGTATAGTAGCAGTTATCTATGCAGTATTAAACGAGAGAGGCGGACTTACAGGTGCGTTAGACAAGCTGGCTCGTGTAAATGATCCGGCGGTTTCGGATACACCGGGTGTATTTGCATCCTTCCTTGGACCGGATATCTTCAATCTGGTATGTGTTGTCATATTAACCTCACTTGGAACATGGGGCCTTCCTCAGATGATCCAAAAATTTTATGCGATCAAAGATGAGAAATCAATCAAGACTGGAACGATCGTATCTACTTTATTTGCAACGATCGTAGCCGGAGGATGTTATTTCCTTGGTGGTTTTGGACGTCTGACCGAGACGGATGTAGCAACAGAAGGATTTGATGCGATCATTCCACACCTGCTTGAGAATCTTCCGGAAGTATTGATGGGACTGGTGGTTATCCTTGTATTATCTGCTTCGATGTCTACCTTATCTTCATTGGTTCTGACCTCAAGCTCCACACTTACGATCGACTTTATCAAAGCATCGATCGCACCGAAAATGTCAGAGAAGAAGCAGGTCCTTACAATGCGGATCATGCTGGTAGTATTTATCGCATTATCGGCGGTCATTGCAGTCATTCAGTATTCCAGCAAGGTGGCATTTATCGCACAGCTTATGGGTATTTCATGGGGTGCGATCGCAGGTGCCTGTCTGGCTCCGTTTTTATATGGTCTGTACTGGAAACGCACGACAGTGGCAGCCTGCCTTGTTAGTTTTATCTGGGGCGTAGGCATCATGACACTGAACTTTATCAGTAATACATGGCAGTTATTTAGTTTTCCACAGGCATTACAGTCACCTGTAAACTGTGGTGCAGCAGCGATGATCGGTGGATTGATCCTTGTTCCGATCGTCAGTCTGATCACAAAGAAACCGGATCAGGAGCGCGTAGAGGAGATCTTCTCCTGCTATGAAGCGACAGTAACCGTACCTCAGAAAGAAGCACTGGATTAATATTATACACAAAATATACATAACATGCATAAAGCCGGCAGAAGGAAGATATCCTGTTCTGCTGGCTTTGATTTTTATGAGAAATGCAATAATGCTGCTTTAAATATAACATTTTCTGCATAATATAATAATTTGGAAAATATATAAAACATGTATGATCAAATTAAGAATGCGATGCTGGGATATAAAAATAAAAAATATTTTTGCATATTTATTAATTAATGCTTGAATATTATGCATAATAACTGTATAATCATGGAAGATTATACGAACTGTATTTTCCTATGAAAGCGGTTGACGGAAGAAAATGCAGAGAGTAAGATAAATGAATGTGTAGAAATACAAATAGGACGATGGCTGTAACGGAAAATGACCGTTTGCAGCAGATTGGAGTAAGATATGATAAAAGCAGGAATTATTGGTTCAACCGGATATGCCGGTCAGGAAATAGTAAGAATTCTTCTTGGACATAAGGATGTGGAAATTGTCTGGTATGGTTCCAGAAGTTTTATAGATAAGAAATATTACGAAGTATTTGGAAATATGTTTCAGATCGTGGATGCAACCTGTCTGGGCGAGAATATGGATGAGCTGGCTGAGAAGGTAGATGTTATTTTCACGGCAACTCCACAGGGCTTATGTTCTTCTCTTGTAAATGAGGATATCTTATCAAAGGTTAAGATCATTGATCTGAGTGCGGATTTCAGAATTAAGGATGTTGCTACTTACGAGAAGTGGTACAAGATCGAGCATAAGAGTCCGGAATTTATCGACGAGGCCGTATATGGTCTGTGTGAGATCAACAGAGATAAGGTAAAGGGATGCAGACTTCTGGCAAATCCGGGCTGTTATACAACCTGCTCCATTCTTTCCTTATATCCGCTGGTAAAAGAGAAGCTGATCGATCCGAATACGATCATTGTAGATGCTAAGTCCGGTACATCAGGAGCAGGACGAGGAGCAAAGATCCCGAACCTGTTCTGTGAGGTAAATGAAAGCATTAAGGCATATGGAGTAACGACTCATCGCCATACACCGGAGATCGAAGAACAGCTTGGATATGCATACGGCAGTCCGATCATGATCAATTTCACACCACATCTGGTTCCGATGAATCGTGGTATTCTGGTTACGGCCTATGCTTCATTAAAAGAAAAGGTAGATTACGATACTGTTCGTGCTGCATATGACAAATATTATGCAAACGAGAGATTTGTCCGTGTTCTTGACAAGGATGTATGTCCGGAGACACGTTGGGTAGAGGGCAGCAATTATGTAGATGTCAACTTTAAGATTGATGAAAGAACCGGACGTATCATTGCAATGGGAGCACTTGATAATCTGGTAAAGGGAGCAGCCGGTCAGGCAGTTCAGAATATGAATATTATGTTTGGACTTCCGGAAGAAGAAGGACTGCTGATGGCTCCGGTATTCCCATAAAGAGTAACAGCATCGGATATCGTGGAAGAACAGATGATATAAGGCGGTGATCGGTATGGAGATCATTTCCGGCGGAGTGACAGCTCCAATCGGATTTCTGGCAGCAGGTATGCACGCCGGAGTAAGAAAAAATAAAAAGAAAAAAGACATGGCATTGCTTGTCAGCAAGTGTCCGGCGAGGACAGCTGGAGTATTTACACAGAATGTAGTCAAGGCGGCACCTGTTATGTGGGACAAAGCATTATGTGACAATAAAGGATTATGTCAGGCACTGGTTGTAAACAGTGGAGTGGCAAATGCATGTACCGGAGAAGCAGGAGATGTTGATGTGGTGCATATGGCAGAGCTTGCGGCAGCAGAACTTCAGGTACCGGCTGATCAGGTTGCGGTTGCTTCGACCGGAGTAATAGGTATAAGGCTTCCGATGGAGACGATCGCGCATGGAATCCGCGAACTTTCAGGGATGCTTTCCGATGATTTGGAAAGTGGAAGTCATGCAGCGGAAGCCATTATGACGACTGATGTATATAAGAAAGAGATCGCGGTAAAGCTGCAGATCAAAGGGAAGACAATTACCGTCGGAGGTATGTGCAAAGGTTCCGGTATGATCAATCCGAATCTTGGAACGGTGCTTGGATTCCTGACAACGGATCTGAATATCAGTCAGGAGTTATTGCAGAAAACACTGAGAAATGATGTCATAGACACTTATAATATGTTATCTGTCGATGGGGATACTTCAACGAATGACACCGTTATGATATTTGCAAATGGCATGGCAGGAAATGATGAGCTGCTTGAAACGGATGCGGATTATCCGGCATTTGTGGAGGCGCTTCGATATATCAACACCTACTTCGTGAAGCTGATCGCGGCGGATGGAGAGGGAACGACGAGGATGTTTCAGGTACAGGTAGCAGGGGCGGAATCCAAGGAGGGCGCAAGAAAGCTTGCAAAATCCGTGGTGACCTCAAACCTTGTAAAATGCGCCGTATACGGCTCGGATGCGAACTGGGGACGTCTGGTGTGCGCGATGGGACAGAGCGGGATCGCATTTGATCCATATAAGGTAGATATCATAATATCCAGCGAAGCCGGTTCCTTAAAAATAGTTGAAAATGGGGTTTGTACCGATTATGATGAAGAAAGAGCGACGGAGATCCTGTCGCCGGATCAGGTATGTTTTTATGCGGATATGCATGCAGGTACAGAGACAGCTTCTGCGTGGGGCTGTGACCTTACATATGAATATATCAAGATAAATGCAGAGTATAGAAAGTGAGGAAGTAAATAAGATGGTAAAGGGAGATTATACAGTAGATCAGGTAATATCAAAAGCACAGACACTGATCGAGGCTTTGCCTTATATTAAGAAATTTCAGGGGAAAACAATTGTTGTAAAATATGGCGGAAGTGCTATGTTGGATGAGAATCTGAAATACAATGTGATCGAAGATGTTGCATTATTAAAGCTGGTTGGACTGAAACCGGTTATCGTGCATGGTGGCGGTAAGGAGATCAGCAAATGGGTAGAGAAGATTGGAAAAGAGCCTGAATTTATCAATGGACTTCGTGTAACAGACGGTGAGACAATGGAGCTTGCTGAGATGGTATTATCCAAGGTAAATAAGAGTCTTGTCAGCATGATGCAGAAGGTTGGTTTAAAGGCTGTGGGTATCAGTGGAAAGGATGGTGGACTGTTCACCGTTAAGAAGCGTCTGCCGGGCGGAAAAGATATCGGTTATGTAGGCGAGATCACAAAGGTTGATACAGAGGTGATCGATGCACTGGTCGATCAGGATTTTATACCTGTTATCGCTCCTATCGGTGTCAGTGAAGAATATGAGGATTATAATATTAATGCTGATGATGCTGCATGTGCTGTTGCAACAGCATTAAAGGCGGAAAAGCTGGTATTCTTAACAGATATTGAAGGTGTATTTATCGATCCGACAGATAAGTCTACCCTGATCTCAGAAATGGACATCCACGAGGCAAAGGATATCATTGAGAAAGGTGTTGTCGGCGGTGGTATGCTTCCAAAGCTTAATAACTGTATCACAGCCATGGAAAATGGTGTATCAAGAGTCCATATTTTGGATGGCCGCCTGAAGCATTGCCTGCTTCTTGAGTTCTTTACTCAGAAGGGTATTGGTACTGCAATCTTAAAAGAGCCATTATTCTAAGAAGCACATTCAATGAAAAGTTAAAAGTAAAACAGAAAAAGACCGGAGCTGTGCACCGATAACGAGAAAAATCGGATGCCGCATGACTGGTCTTTTTCTATTTTGCTATTGTAAAAGGAATCGAAGTTCGTTAAAATGGGGGTGTGCATGAGTGTACCGGCATATCAAGGAGGTATGCAGGTATGATAATAAAGAAAAAACTGTTATATGCAGGACTTGCCGGATGGATGTTGTTGTCCGGGATTACTCTGGTCGGATGCCGGAAAAATGGCATGATACTTGAGACGACAGAGCAGAATACCGGTTCACAGAATGATACGGCATATGCCGAAGACGCCGTGGCAGGTACTGTTACAGAAAGAGATCAGGAAGACACAGAAGCCATAAAAGACACAGGAGTCTGTGTATTTGTCTGTGGGGCAGTAAAACAAGAAGGGGTATATGAACTCCCGATAGGTGCAAGGATCAATGATGCACTTCTTGCAGCAGGCGGATTTGCAGAGAATGCTGCGGAGCAGGTGGTAAATCTTGCAGACTTTATCGAGGATGGACAGAGGATTTATTTTCCGACAGAGGAAGAGGTGCAGGAGCAGCCGGAACGCTGGCAGGATCCGGAAACAGAAACGAACGGACAGACAATGGAAGCGGGAGTAGTGAATATCAATACTGCCGGGAAAGAGGAACTGATGTCATTGTCCGGGATTGGTGAAGCAAAGGCGGAGAATATCATAACTTACAGAGAGACACAGGGTGCATTTGAAAAAACAGAAGATATTATGAATGTGAATGGTATCGGAGAGAATTTATTTCAGAAGATAAAAAACGATATTTGCGTGGGTCGGTAGAGATATAGAAACAAAGGAAAGGTGGAAATCTGGTATGAAAAAGGTATTGGTCGTAGATGATGAGAAACTGATCGTGAAAGGTCTGAAATTCAGTCTGGAACAGGATGATATGGAAGTAGACGTGGCATATGATGGCGGAGAGGCGTTTGAGAAGATCAAAAACAATGATTATGATATCGTTCTGTTAGACATCATGATCCCGGTTTATACCGGAATTGAAGTATGCCAGATGGTGCGTGAATTTTCCAATGTTCCGATCATTATGCTGACGGCCAAGGGTGAGGATATGGATAAGATCATGGGTCTTGAATATGGTGCAGATGATTATATCACCAAACCATTTAACATACTGGAGGTAAAGGCAAGGATCAAAGCTATCTTAAGAAGAAGCGGAAAAAAGGCAGAGCCTGTAAAACCGGTAAATATTTTAGAAATCAATGGCATGAAAGTAGAATTGGATAGCCGCCGTGTATTTGTTCATGGAAAGGAACTGAATCTGACAGCAAAAGAATTCGATTTGCTGGAGCTTCTGATGGCGCATCCGAATAAGGTTTATTCCAGAAATGAACTGTTAGATACGATCTGGGGCAGTACATATCCGGGAGATGCCAGAACTGTGGATGTTCATGTAAGAAGACTTCGTGAGAAGATTGAGGAGAATCCGGGTGAGCCGGTGTATATTCATACAAAATGGGGCGTTGGCTACTATTTTAAAGGATGATGAGACAGGGAATGCGTAAAGCATTCCTATCTTACTGGATTTTTTTGGAATGGAAAAAAGTAAAGATGAAAATGTAGAAAATAAGAATAAAAATATCTGGAAAAACAGTAGGCGGAGGATCAGTCTTCAGGTTGTTATCTTTGTAATGATCATGGCAGGTTTTTATCTGATCTCAATCAGTATGAAAACGGTTCTGCTACAGTTGATGTGGAATCAGAGATATAGTGATTGTGAAACACTGTTGCAGGAAAACGCAAAAAATCTGGAATATCTGATCAATGATATTAATTCGGAAACAGAAGGTACAAGCAAGACTTTTCATGGTATGAACACTCTGGCGTACAGCCTGTCTGCCAGAGTTATGATCGTAGATACTGATTACAGGGTAGCCTATGACAGCTTTCGTCTGTTGAAGGATACCTATATCATGAATAATGATATCTATGAGATCATGAAGGGAGACAGAGACGAACGGCTGGTACGGGAACAGTCCTACATTGAGTATATGTTTCCTGTGGTGAACCGGGAAGGTTATATTGATGATGTAGCTGTGATCGCAGTCAGTCTGGAAAGCATGAAAAACGAAAGAGGATATTTGTCATACCGTGCCAATATCTTGATCTGTATTTTTATGGTGATCGGGGTGCTGACAGCATTTTTCATTTCTTATATGGCGGTTCGTGATACCAGAAAGATCAAGAGTCAACTTGTAAATATGAAGGATGGATTTCTGGGACAGATTTCATCGGATGGTTTATGGCGAGAAGCTGGGAGCGTTGTTGACAATATGAATGGGATATTTGCCAAATCGCAGTTGTTGGAGGAATCCCGGCAGGAATTTGTATCAAATGTATCACATGAGCTGAAAACACCGATTACTTCAATGAAGGTTTTATCAGAATCGATCTTGATGCAGGATAATGTTCCGGTTGAGATGTACCGGGAATTCATGAACGATATTGTTTTAGAGATTGACCGTGAAGCGCAGATCATCAGTGATCTGCTGACGCTGGTCAAGACAGATAAGGGATCAGACAGCCTGAATATCGAGCGGGTGGATATCAATGAGCTGATGGAGGTTATTCTGAAACGGTTGACGCCTCTGGCAGAAAAGAGAAGCATTGAGATCACATTTGAAAGCTTCCGGGAAGTGGAAGCTGATATTGATAAGGTGAAGTTTACGCTGGCAATCTCCAATCTGATCGAAAATGGAATCAAATATAATGTGGATGGCGGATGGATCCGCGTATCCCTGAATGCCGATCATAAGAATCTGTATATTAAGGTTGCCGATTCCGGTGTTGGTATTCCGGAGGATTGTGTAGAGCATATATTCGAACGTTTCTACAGAGTAGATAAGGCGAGAAGCAGGGATACCGGAGGGACCGGTCTTGGACTTGCAATCTCAAAGAATATTATCGTTATGCATAAGGGTATTATAAATGTGTACAGTGAGCCTGGAAAGGGAACTACATTTACAGTACGTGTTCCGATGAACTATGTGAAATAAAGGAGCAGAAGATGGAGAAACGGATCATGCATATTATAAGCGGGATGCTGTTAGTTGTGGCGCTGCTGTCTATGACCGGATGTGGGAAAAGTGGACATGCGGAGAGTCAGAGAACAGATACCGGTACGGATGCCGGGATGCAGACATATTCCGTATATTATATGAATCAGAAATGGACAGAGTTTTCTGTCTATGATACGAAGATCGATCAGTTGGAATCAACGGAAAATGTGATAGATAAGCTGATGAATCTGTTGATATCAACAGAAGACGAGCAGCTTTATAAGATTCCGGTTGCAGATGGAATGACCTATCAGCGATATTCTTATGATGGAAAAGGACTGGTAACGATCATGTTCAATCTGGATTATGATACCGCAGAGAATTATCAGATCCTGTTGTGTAAAATGGCATTTACAAAAACCTGTGTCAGGTAAATGGTATTTCAGGGGTTTCATTTGAATTGTCGGATCTGATTGGAGAGAAGAAGGTAGATACAAGTGTTTACAATGCGGAATCATTTTCAACGATCGGTGATAATTTTATGGAGGCTTCTTATTCTGTGACGATCTATACGCCGGATAATACCGGAAAACGGCTGGATAAGCAGACGACGGAGATTGATGCGTTGTCTTACAAAGCACCGGAGGAACAGATCATGGAAGCACTTCGGAATTCCCAGGAATGGAAGAGTCCGATCGATAAAGATGTAGATATTCTTGATATCTATGTGTTGGATCGGGTGTGTTATGTTAATTTCAGCAAGACCTTTTTGGATCATGTCGGTGATTATGATGACAAAGTGATCATTTATTCGCTGGTTGATTCTCTGACAGAGCTGTCAGATGTGGATGGTGTTGTATTTGAGGTAGAAGGCAGTCAGGATCTAGTATATGGAGAGAATTTGGATTTCTCAGAGACATACACAGCGAATTATTCAATGTGTAATTAGACAGGTACTGACAGATAGCGGAGGAAAAGAAAATAAAAAGACCACTATTTTGGGCCGCATGTGCATTTATGCTTGGAGAGGCGGAGGCGATTGCTGGCAGCAGGTGGTTTACTTTGGCTGCAATGATAGTTGCAGCCTTTTTTCTGTTTACGGGAGAAAAAGGGCAAAAACAGGGAAAAAGGCAAAAACAGCAAAAACAGAAAGAAGAGTCCGGCTGGGATGAAAAAATACGGATGTCGGACAGGCGAAGACAGACAAAGCAGAGTGTGGATGTAAAACGAACAGTAAGAGTAACTGTCGGAATTCTCATATATGTGCTGTTTGCCGGAATGGGGTATATGAATATCAACATATTGCATGAGCAGGAACAATATGCTTCCCGGCTGAACGGTTGTTCCGGAACAATTTCCGGAACGATATACGAGATAAAGGAAACGGAAAACAGGCAGCAGGTCTTTATTAAGATCGTGGATGCAAGAGGAATGTCCGGTGAAGAATGGACTGGGTTTCATGAAAATATGAAGCTGCTTGTGTATGTGGAGAAAGGTATAACCTTGTATCCGGGACAGGAGGCAGTATTTGCCGGCAGATTTGAACAGCCGGAGCATGCGGGAAATCCGGGAGCCTTTGATGCATATCGATACTACAGGAGCCAGGGGATCTTTCTTATACTTTCAGATGCAGAGCTGCAGAAAACAGGAAAACAGTACTCGCATATACGGGCGGGGCTTCGGAAGCTCCGAAAACGGATATCAGATGTAATTGGTAACTTATACGGCGAGGAGGATGCATCTGTGATTCGGGCGATGCTTCTGGGTGAACGGCAG
This sequence comes from Clostridium sp. AM54-37XD, assembly GCF_003478225.1. NCBI lineage: Bacteria > Bacillati > Bacillota > Clostridia > Eubacteriales > Clostridiaceae > Clostridium > Clostridium sp. AM54-37XD. The sequence continues at coordinate 8,837 of NZ_QUEV01000016.1, read as the reverse complement.
GGGATGGACGGTGATGTGAAACGGATGTATCAGTTGAATGGTATTGCACATATTCTTGCAATATCGGCATTACATATTGCGATCATTGGTATGACCTTGTATCGGCGTATGCGAAAATGGGGAGTTTCCTACTGGAGTGCGGGAATTGGATGCAGTATTCTGGTTATTCTGTATGGACAGATGACCGGACTTGCAGGATCAACGATGCGGGCAATCATTATGATGGGGCTCCTGTTATTTGGGAAAGCCATTGGGCGTTCGGTGGATCTTCTGACCTCAACAGGAATTGCCGGGGTATGGATGTCGGTGATAAATCCTTATGTTGTATTAGATGCCGGATTTCAGCTTTCATTTGCAGCGATAATCGGGATAGCTGTGATCGTGCCGGTGTTACAACGGGTATTTAGCAAAAGGGGAAGTGCCGACCTAATCAATAAGCTTGGTGCAGGGACGGTGTTACAACACATATTTGGTGCAGGGGAGAAAATCCGGCAGTCGCTTACTGTCAGCATGGCAACCTTTCTGGCGACCTTGCCGGTGATCGTCTACTATTATTACCAGTTTCCATTGTATGGTATTTTATTAAATCTGATCGTTGTGCCATGTGTATCGGTCGTCCTGACCGGTGGGATCGGAACGGTTATCTGTGGCTGCATGTCACTTCAGGCGGCCGGATGGCTTACGATTCCGGTGAAGGGGATTTTGTGGTTATATGAAATGTTGTGTCAGGGGATGGAACAGCTTCCCGGAGCCTGTATCAATATCGGACATATTCCGGTGAAGCTGGTGGTGGGTTATTATATTGCGTTACTAATATCCTTATATTTTATGACCAGGATGAGAGCAGATAGAGGAAACAGAACGGAAGGCAAACAGACTCGAAAAATCGTAAAAAAGTCAAAATGGCAGGTCCGTAGAAATCAGGCAGTGGAAGAAAAGTGTGATCAGCAGACGATAAAGGAACGGAAACACAGAAAAATCCGGTATGGGATCGCAGAGATTTTTGTCGTGCTGATATTCTGTATATATGCAGGAAGCGTGCTCGACCGTCCATTTACGGTTGCTTTTCTGGATGTCGGGCAGGGGGATGGTATACTGATCCGGACGGAACAGGGAACGAATATTATGATCGATTGTGGTTCATCGGATAATAAGAAGGTAGGAGAATATGTTTTGCTTCCTGCTCTTCGGTATTATGGGATGGCAGAACTGGATTATGTTTTTATAACACATGGGGATAAAGATCATATATCCGGGCTTCAGGAATTATATGAGCTGGAGCATACCGGGATTCGGATCCGGAATCTTGTTGTGGCGGAATATGGCGACCGGGAGGGGCTACTGGAACTGATCAATCAGGCAGAACAGCATGGAACTGAGGTTTTATATATGGATGCGGGTAGCATATTTTCTGAACCGGAAGCCGGAGCTTCCGGGATATTTCGGATCGCATGCATATATCCGGGAGAATCGGATGTTCACGCAGATGCAAATGAAGCCTCTCTTGTGCTGCAGGCAAGTATCGATTCCTTTCATCTTCTGTTTACAGGCGATGCAGGGGAAAAAGCAGAACAGCAGATGACAGAGACTGGAAGATTGGGTGCGGTTGATGTTTTAAAAACAGGGCATCATGGCTCCAGATATGCAACCTCGGAGCCGTTTCTTCAAGATATAAAGCCGCAGTATGCGGTGATCAGTTGTGGAAAAAAGAACCGGTATGGTCACCCACATAAAGAAACGCTGGAGAGACTGCAGGCTGCCGGTGCAGAGGTTTACCGTACTGACAGCAGTGGCGCTGTAATTTTGCAGATACGGGCAGGGAAAATTATGCTTCATGGGTACGGAGGATAAAATTAAGCATTGATACCAAACGCACATCTGGAACGGTTCATGAAGATTTCAGGGTACGGAGGATAAAATTAAGGATTGATACCAAGCCCCAAATGAAATAATGGGTATATGAGAGAAAAGATTTGGATAATACCATCGATGAAAGAAGAATTTTGGGTATTATTCAAGAAAATGGACTGTTATACCAAGGCTAATGGCGGTGCAAGGGGTATGGAAGAAAGCAAGCTAATATAATACCCGCTACAGCGGATTGAACAAGGGTATGGATAAAGAAAATTAGACAATATACCACAAACAGGATGAGCAGAAGGGTATGCAAAGTGGGGAAATAGCCTGATACCATGGGAGAAGTGTTTTCAGGGGGTATTAACAAATAAAAATGGAAATTATACCAATAAAAATATTGCAGAAAAAGAACATAAAAGAAACGAGGAGAATGCGTATGATTAAAGATATAATAATAAAGAGAATCGTCAAATTGAAAAAAGAAATACAGAAGATAGAGATATTAGAGAAAACATTTCCGAAAGAAGAATTAATATGTGCCAAAAATGGAAAAGGATATAAGTGGTATTTGAAGAGTGCAGGAAAGCCGATATATCTGCCAAAGAAAGAGAGACTCTTGGCTGAAAAACTTGCTATGAAAAAGTATTATATGTTAAGAAAACAGGATTTAATGTGCGAGCTTGAAGCATGTAATGCATATATAAGAAAAGTGCAAAAGGAAAATAATGCATCTGATATGTTATTGGAAAATGATGGTTACATTGAATTGCTGGGAAAGGCATTTGGACCGCATTCAGAAAATTTAGAAGCATGGATGACAGAAGAATATGAAACAAATAAGAAATATCCGGAGAATTTGAATATAAAAGGGACGCAGGGCAAGTATCTTCGTTCTAAATCAGAAGCAATGATCGATAATGTTTTATTTCGGGAAAGAATACCATTTCGATATGAAAATCAGTTGGTGCTGGATGGGATAGTAATGTATCCGGATTTTACGATTCGACATCCAAAAACAGGAGAGTATTATTATTGGGAACATTTCGGTATGATGGACAATCCAGAATATGCGAGTCATGCCTGCAGGAAAATAAAAACATATTGTGATAATGGAATAATACCATCTATTAATTTAATTATGACATATGAAACCAGTGCTTGTCCTATCGGAATGGAAAGAATAGAGCAAGTGGCAGAATATTATTTCGGATAAATGACACATTTGATATAATGAACGCAAAATTATTTGCTCGCAAGGATGCTGATTTTGCGGAATGCATAGAATGTGCGAAGCACATGATATAATTAGTATAAAGAAACGGCAAACTACACTCTACAGTGCGTAGAATCCGCAGAAATTCACCATTTTCTACGCTTTATGGGTATGATGCCGGATGCAGGTATGTAATAATCTGGTCAGAAAGGAGGCAGATATGGATCAGATCAGTATAGGCAGGTTTATTGCAGCAGAAAGAAAAAGAAAAGGTTGTACACAGAAGCAGCTTGCAGAAAAACTGAATATCAGTGATAAAACAGTTTCTAAATGGGAATGTGGAAAGGGATTCCCGGAAGTGTCTCTGTTATTACCTTTATGTAAGGAACTGGACATTACGGTAAATGAACTGTTGTCCGGTGCAAGAGTGTCTGAGGAAGAATATCAAAAGAAAGCGGAGGAAAATATGGTGAATATGATTAAAGAAAGAGAAGAAAACAAGAAGAAATTAATTCCTACAATTATAACGGGTTTAATTGCAACGATATCATTTATTACATTGATCATGGTTGTTGCAGTGTATACAGAGGTGATCGCAGTACTGGTTAAGATATTACTGATAGTGATCGCATGTGTTATATTTGGTTGTGGACTTATGGTTGCGATGGAAGGTGAGCGCACCATCGGTTATTACAAATGCCGTCATTGCAATGAGCTGTTTGTTCCGACCTTTGGTGCATATACAATGGGAATGCATATGATTTCAACAAGATATTTGAAATGTCCAAAATGTGGAACAAAAACCTGGTGTAAAAAAGTTCTGGCAAAAGAGAAGTGATTTCTGTTATAGAAAACAACCTGTCTTTTGCCGGAACGATGAAGATTCAAAACCTAAATATGAAAAATATTGATCAAAAATACCATTGCCAGTCCGTAGTAGGTGATCACGGCAACCAGATCATTGACCGTTGTAATGAGTGGACCGGAAGCAACCGCAGGATCAATATGGATCTTGTGGAAGAACATAGGAATGATAGTTCCGACAAAGCTTGAGATCACCATTGCAACGATCAGCGAGATGCCGACACAGCCAGAGATCAGGAATGCAGATGCCCATATATATTTCTTAAAATAGTGGATATAGATTCCTAAAAACAGGAGTGCCATGATTCCAAGGCTTGCACCATTTAAGAAGCCGATCTTCATTTCTTTGATAAGAAGGGAAAGCTTCTTTTTAGTACTCAGGTCTTCGTCCATAAGTACACGGATCGTAACAGCGAGGGACTGTGTGCCGACATTTCCAGCCATATCAAGGACAAGGGACTGGAAGCATATTACGATTGGAAGTACCGCAACAACGGATTCAAACATTCCGACCACAGAGGATACCGCCATGCCAAGGAACAGAAGGATGATGAGCCATGGCAGACGTTTTTTCATGCTGGTAAAGGTAGGCTCGTTCAGATCTTCTTCAGATGTAAGACCGGCGAGTTTGGCATAGTCATCACCCATGGCATTATCAACCAGTTCTACGATGTCATTTGCAGTCAGGATACCGGCGATGGTTCCATTTTCGGATAAAACAGGGATGGAATCTTCTTCATAATCGGTAAGATCTTCGATACAGTCAGCAATCTTCACATGCTCATAGACAGATGGATAGGAGTGGCTGATAATATTTGACAAATGGTCATTTTCTCGTGCGATGATCAGATCTTTCAGATCGATAGCACCGGAAAACTGACCAGCCCGGTCGGTGGTATAGATCGTCGAGATATTATCATGTTCTCCTGCCTGCCGAACCAGTGCGCTCATAGCTTCACGGATAGACAGCGTGTCAGGAATACAGATATAATTGTTCGTCATACAGCTTCCGATCTCGTCATCCTCATAAGAAAGCAGTTTCTTTACATCTCTCCGGGAGTCGTCGTCCAGCCGGGCAACCATTTCCTGCTGTTGTTCGTCAGAGAATTCATCCAGAATATCCAGAGCATCATCTGCATCCATATCAGATATGACTCTTGCGGCTTTATCGAGTGACAGTTCATCCAGATATGGCTTGGCATCATCCAGATAGGAGAAAATTTCTGCAAGCCGTGGGGTGCCGATCATAGTGTACAGGCGGATTCGTTCTGTTTCGTTTAGCCGTGTGATTGCTTCTGCGACATCTTTGTCGTGATAGTTTGCCAAATGCTTCTGCAATACCTGTGCGTTCTTTGCATTACGAATGATTTTTACGAGTTCTGTTACATAATCTTTTTTAAATACTGTGATTTTTGTCATTGTGACCTCCTTCCTGCCTGTTTTCAGACATAAAAATACATCGTCTCAGTGTGAAGACCGGATGGTCAGGATCGTCTGATGCGATGTATGAAAAGGCACACAACAATATAAGATGGGGTTATCGGAGCTTCATAGACAGCCACATCCATTTATGCTTCCTTATCCTAACATCGCATATTTTACTTCGTCCAATACGATCGCAACTATCCATGAAAATTCACCTCCATTTGAAAATTGAATTTTAGATTTTTGTATTTGATATTCTCAAAAATCTTTGCTACTATAACAGAAAAGAGTTGAATTGACAACCCGGATAATCCGGATTGGATAAATTTTATATTTCGGTTATATTTTTTAAGTACATAGAAAACAGGAGAATATCAGATATGCAGATAGAACATGTGGCAATGTATGTAGAAGATTTGGAAAAGACAAAAGATTTTTTTATAAAATATTTTGGGGCAAACGCGGGCGAGCGGTATTATAATCCGAAAACGGAGCTTCAGTCGTATTTCTTAAGCTTTGACGATGGAGCAAGACTGGAGATCATGCAGAAACCACGAGTATCCAATGTGAGAAAAGAGCTGGCACGAACAGGGTATATTCATATCGCGTTTTCGGTTGGAAGCAGAGAGAAAGTAGATGAGCTTACCAGGAGACTTCAGGAGGACGGATATAAAGTTGTCAGCGGACCACGGGTGACAGGTGATGGATATTATGAGAGCTGTGTTCTATGTATCGAGGATAATCAGATCGAAATCACGGTCTGAATTTCGGTCTGGATTTGGTAATATCTCACAAACTATACGCAAAGCCGCTTGACTTCGCCAGTGCCATTTCTTACAATAGATCAGTAGATAAAAGTCTGGTAGATGTATGATACCAGATTTTTTTTGTGGTTTAAAGTCAGAAAGAGAAAGGTGAGAGAAAATGAAGTGGAAAGATCGATTGGGAATCCGGCTGGTGGCATATCTGGGAGGCTTATTTATCATGACGGCAGGAATAGCCGTATCGGTAAAATCAAACCTTGGGGTATCGCCGGTAAGCTCGATCCCATATACGATTACCTGTGTATTTGGTATGGAGATGGGAAACGCAACTATCCTGTTTCATGTTGTGCTGGTTTTGCTGCAGATCCTGTTATTACGGAAAAATTTTAAATGGATCAATCTGTGTCAGATTGTAGTTGGAATTATATTTGGAAAATTTACAACTTTATGTAATTCACTTGTGGCGTTGCTGCCATCTACCGATAATATGTTGATACGACTGGGAATGATGCTGATCAGTGTTGTTCTGATCGCTGTCGGAATCTTCTTCTATCTGCCGGCAAATATTATGCCGCTTGCAGGAGAGGGAGCGATGCAGGCAGTATCAGCGATCACCGGTATTGCATTTCCAAAGGTTAAGATCGGATTTGACTGCAGTATGGTTATCATATCGTTAGTTACATGTTTGATCGCAATACATAGTGTTGGCAGTGTGGGAATCGGAACAGTCATGGCAGCGGTTCTGGTAGGCTTTGCACTGGGACTGGTAACAAAAGCATTTGGAACATGGCGTGACCATCTGTATTACGGAAGAATATCATAGACAGGTGTTGAAAATCAAATCGGTATTTGGCATAATGGACTGGAACAGGAAAGAAAGGAGACATAGCTATGGCAGCAGGAAAAAAACAGAGCGGTAAGGATGCAATGGCGGTTATCAACGAGCATATAAAGAATGAAAGCTATGCTCCGGTATATCTGTTATACGGAGATGAAACATATCTTGTGAACCAGTACAGAGACAAATTGCTTTCGGCGGTAACAGACCGTGAGGACAATATGAACTTTGCAAAGTTTGCAGGAGAGAAGATCGACCCGATGGAGATCATAGGCTTCTGTGAGACAATGCCATTCTTCGCTGACCGGCGTGTGGTGCTGGCAGAAGGAACCGGATTGTTTAAAAAGAGCTGTGAGGAATTTGCGGAGCGGATCAAAGAGCTGCCGGATACTTCGCTGATCCTGTTTGTTGAGTCAGAAGTTGATAAGAGAAATAAATTATATAAAACCGTTGATAAGCTGGGAGAAGCTCTGTGCTTTGAAACACCAAATGAGAAGACGCTTGCTGTATGGGTTAAAGGAATGTTCAAGGGAGAAGGAAAACGGATAACCGATGATGCGATCCGTTCCCTGATCGAGCATACCGGATCAGATATGAATTCGATCAAGAATGAGATTGATAAGCTGATAAGCTATACGGTAGACAGGGAGGATGTAACGGTATCCGATGTGGAAGCTCTCTGTGTTGGCAATTCGGAGGGACATATATTTGAGATGATCGATGCCATATCCAGAAAGCAGCAGGATCGTGCACTTCACCTGTATCATGAGCTGCTTGAAAACAGGGAGCCTGCGATGCGGATTTTGTTTTTGATCGCCAGACAGTATGATCTGTTATTAAAAACAAAGATGTGTCTTGCCGAGAATAAAAATTATGCAGATACGGCATCGGTGCTAGGCATTCCGTCATGGTCGGTGAAGAAATATGCGGAACAGTGCCGGAATTATTCAGAACAGGAACTGAAGAAGATCATGGAAGCCTGTCAGGATACTGACTATAAATTAAAGACGAGTCAGGCATCGGATGTAGTGGCAGTGGAAGTGTTGTTAATATCATTGAGTCGGTAGATGGTATGTGACGCGCAGGAATGCAGTGAGTCAAAACATACCGTAGGTATTGCGATTTGGATGCCGGAATTATTACACAAAAAAACAGAACCTCAATAGGTTCTGTTTTTTTGACGGTTTTGATTATATATGTGCAGCCTTACATATGTAATCAATTATAAAAATATATATGAGTCAGATTAAGCCATCTTGTTGACAGCGGCTGTAAGACGTGATACTTTACGAGAAGCATTGTTCTTGTGGTAAACGCCCTTTGAAGCAGCCTTGTTAATCTCTGAGATAGCAACCAGAAGATTTGCCTGAGCAGCTTCTTTGTCACCAGCAGCGATAGCAGCTTCTACCTTTTTGATAACTGTCTTAACCTTAGACTTGATCATCTTGTTTCTTAAAGTCTTCTTGTCAATTACTTCAATTCTTTTCTTTGCAGATTTGATGTTAGCCAAAATTCTCTACCTCCATTTGAATTATAGATTATAATAAGGTTTTTACATTAAAACCGGACACGGACAATTCAATGTAAACATACTCATCAATATTAGTATAGAGAAATTTATTTGTCAAGGGGCGAAGTGAAAATATTTCCATTTCTGAAAAATAAGATCTGATCTTATTCCCATCAATTTTATTTCTATCCTATTTCTATTACTTGTTGTAGGATTACAATACATGTGTTACAACTGAATATAAAAAAAGCAGAGAAGCTTCTTTTGTGTTATATTTTAGTCACCACAACAAAAAAACAAAAAAGGAGTTCTCTGCTATGGCTACTATAACACAAGATATGCGGTATCGTCTATCCTTAATCAAAT
>NZ_QUEV01000015.1:0-52950 GCF_003478225.1 Clostridium sp. AM54-37XD | reverse complement strand
ATCGTGTTACTTTTATATGATGGCAAAATGAAAAATAAAATTATAGTGTATGTATTATCATTGATATGATGGCAAAATGAAAAATAAAATTATAGTGTATGTATTATCATTGATAGGTGTTAATTATATTGATACTGCGATGTTTGTAACATTAGGATATTTAATAAAAGGAAAAATATGGTGGTATTATATTTATGATGCAGGATGGATTAAGATATATGCAAATATAATTTCATTTATTATAGTCATATTGATCGTTTTGGGATGCCGCAGATTTGTTAGAAAAAATATGTTGAATAGGAAAATTGAGACCTTGCAATGTTCCTTATTATCAGTAGCAATGCTGAGTCTTTATTTCATTTTTATAATTATGATGATGACTATGGCATATGGGAAACCAGAAAACAGGGCACGGCTGTATAACATTATTGGGCTTACCTTTGCTATAATCGTTGCTTGTATTATTGTATTCTTCCTACATTCAAATCGTTTAAAACACCAAAATGATGTACACATAGAAACGGAAGGGCTTTATGGCGAAAGTTTAGGATTGAAATTGGCATATGGTGAACAAGTTCATGATGATTATGAGAAGGTTCGGCAGTTCAGACATGATTTCAGACACCATATTGCAGCAATGGAAGGTCTGGTCTATGGTGGAGAATATTCAGAATTGGAGAAATATATGGGACAATTATCCCAGAAGGATAAAGAGTTAAATCGAGAACGGGTTCGGTATACCGGAAACTTTATGGTTGATTCTATTATATTTGGCATTACAAGGGATCAGAAATTTAAAGAGGTTGATTTTCAATTTGATGGTGGATTGCCAAGCAATCTGGGTGTCAAAGATATTGACATTTGTGGAGTTCTGGCGAATGCTCTTGAAAATGCAATGGAAGCGTGTCTGAAAGGAAATGATAGGAAAGCGGTTATTATGAAAGCTGGCTGTTATGAAAATATGATCAGTTTTCAAATTAAGAATACATATGACAGCAGCCGTTATAAAGCATTGGCTGGCGGTGAATTTTATTCTTCCAAAGAGGGAGATGGTCATGGATACGGAATCCAGAATATGGAACGTGTGGTAAAATCCTATAATGGGAGAATGGAGTACAACGTAGATCCGGAATGGGTAACAGTCGATATCTTTTTACAGCAAAAAGATGAGATATAAAAGGATATTCTGACATATTGAGGATTCTTTTTAGGTAAATAATTATAAACTTGTTTTCCGTTCGGATATCCATTACAATCAAATTTGGAGAGACGGAGGCAATATACAAAGCATAAAATATGCATGTTATTCTGTTCTATCAGTATTAAGAAAGGAGATAGAACATGGATAACGAAATTGTATATTCCTCCAATGCTACTGATCAGAAAGCACAGTATGATGCCAGTGCCAAGCGGCTGCTTGGACAGAAGATCATATTGGCGCATATACTGATCAGGGTAGTAGAAGAATTTAAAGGCATGGATGCAGATACGGTTGCATCATTGATTGAAGGTGAACCGTATATCAGCCAGATTCCGGTTGAACCTGGACTAATGAACAAAGAAGCAGTGGATGCCAGAACCGGTGAACGGATTGTCGGACTGAATACAGAAAGTTCCGAAATTGATGAGGGAAAGATATATTTTGATATTATTTTCTATGTACAGATGCGGGATGGATTGGCAAAGATGATCATCAATCTGGAAGCACAGAAGAATGAACCGACAAAGTACTTTATCTTAAATCGGGCAATCTTTTACACCGCAAGACTGGTATCATCACAGAAAGAGCGAGAATTCACAGGTTCTGATTATAACGAGATCAAACAGGTATATTCCATCTGGATTTGTATGAATATGGAGAAGAACAGTCTGAGTCATATCCATATGGTGAAGGATGATCTGGTAGAGGAACAGGATTGGAAAGGCAATCTGAATATTCCTAACATCGTGATGATTGGGTTGGCGAAGGAGATACCACCCAAGGAAGAAAGATATGAATTGCATCGATTGCTTGGACACTATTGTCACAGACAATGACGGCAGAACAAAAATTGAAGCTGATGAAACAGGAATATAACATACCGGTAGACAGACGCAGTATAAGGAAAGAGGTGAATATCATGTGCAATCTGAGTGAAGGCGTAGAAGAAATGGGATATGCAAAGGGCGAAGCCGCTGGCAGGGTAGAAGGAAAAATTGAATTTATTCTGAATATGCATAAGAAAGGCTACTCCTTAGAGCAGATCATGGATGTAACCGATATGAGCGAAGCGGAAATTAAGGCAATTATAGGCTAAAGACACAGGCAGAACAGATAGCATGTATATTTTAGTAGAAGTCCAGATATGGTAGAAATGCTGTATCTGGACTTTTTGCTCCAATAATATCCCTGACATAGCACCCGAAACAGGTGGGACTTTATCTTTGTATCCGTATTTTCCCATTGAGAAAACCAACCATTTTACATATAATTGAAGCGTGAAATAAAATGCAGAACAACCGTTGGATGATGGTGGATAAAATATACGGAAGGAGCATAGATAAATGGAAGAAAATAAAACATATATAGCGATTGATCTGAAATCATTCTATGCTTCCGTAGAATGTAGAGAACGGAACAGAGACCCCCTGACCACAAATCTGGTAGTGGCAGATCCGAGCCGAACAGAGAAAACGATCTGTCTGGCGGTATCCCCTTCTCTTAAGGCATATGGAATACCGGGCAGGGCGAGATTGTTTGAGGTTATTCAGAAGGTAAGGGAGGCAAATAACGCAAGAAGACGGAATATACCGGATCATCATTTTACCGGGACATCGGATGACAGCACGAAGCTGGGGACAGACCCGACTCTTCAGCTGGATTATATTATTGCTCCGCCGCGCATGGCACTTTATATGGAATACAGTACACGGATTTATGACATTTATCTGAAATACATTGCGCCGGAGGATATTCATATTTATTCGGTCGATGAGGTATTTATGGATGTGACCGGCTATCTGAATACCTATCATATGACAGCCAGAGAACTAGCCATGATGATGATACGAGATGTGTTAAAGACGACCGGAATCACAGCGACGGCAGGAATCGGAACCAATCTGTATCTTTGTAAGATCGCGATGGATATCGTGGCGAAGCATATCGAACCGGATGAGGACGGAGTACGGATTGCGGAGCTGGATGAAATGGCATACCGCAGGAAGCTTTGGAGTCACAAGCCGATCACGGATTTCTGGCGTGTCGGTCAGGGATATGCGAAGAAATTAGCGGAATATGGGCTATACACAATGGGCGATGTGGCGAGATGCTCGGTCGGAAAGACAAATGAATTATATAATGAAGATTTATTGTATAAGTTATTTGGCATTAATGCAGAGCTGCTGATCGATCATGCATGGGGATATGAGCCTTGCACGATGGATCAGATCAAGGCATATAAGCCGGAGACGAACAGCATTTGCACCGGCAGGTACTGCATTGTCCGTATGATTTTGATAAGACAAGGTTGGTTGTAAAGGAAATGACTGATCTTATGTCGCTTGATCTGGTGGATAAGGGACTTGTTACAGATCAGATCGTGCTTACGATCGGTTATGATATTGATAATCTGACAGATCCGGCGAGAAAGAAGAGATATAAAGGCGCTGTTACAACGGATCGTTATGGACGAAAGGTTCCGAAGCATGCACATGGAACGATCAATCTGAAGCGGCAGACCTCATCGACGCAGATGCTTATGGATGCGGTAATGGAACTGTATGACCGGATCGTCGACAAGGATCTTTTGATCCGGAGGATCAATATTACCGCGAATAAACTGGTGGATGAACATACTGTCACGAATGACGATGCGTATGAGCAGCTTGATTTTTTTACAGATTATGAAGCAGTAAAGGAACAAAGGGAAAAAGAGGAAGCAGATCTGGAACGAGAGCGCCATATGCAGGAAGCCATGCTCAGTATTAAGAAAAAATATGGAAAAAATGCGATCCTGAAGGGCATGAACCTGCAGGAGGGAGCAACGGCGAAAGACAGAAATGCACAGATTGGCGGACATAAGGCATAAAGAGGTATATATAATATGCAGGAGCAGAACAACCATAAATATGATGATATCATTCATTTGGAACACCCTGTTTCAAAGACGCATCCGCAGATGACGCTCTATGACCGGGCGGCACAATTTGCGCCGTTTGCGGCATTGACAGGACATGCGGCGGCGATTCGTGAGACTGCCAGACGGACAGATGAGAAACGGGTGCTCAGTGATGAAGTATTGGAAGAATTGAATGAGAAACTAAACATTATTTCAGCCAATATAGGTACAGAACAGTTAGTGGATATTACCTATTTCGTACAGGATGAGAGAAAAGCCGGAGGAGAATATGTTACGCATTCCGGTATCGTTAAGCGAATCGATCTGTACAGGAGAGCGGTGATCATGGCAGATGCAACGATCATACCGATTGAAGATATCAGTCGGATAGAAAGCGATCTGTTTTCCGGTTTGGAGTAACGTAAAAATTATATGAAAATGCCTGAAAATTACACCTTTACAGTATTTGTTAATAGATGCTATAATGGACTATATTGTGCGATTTCGGCAGTGTAGTATTCCTGAGTCTTGTGTGGAGAGTCGGGAAAAGAGAAAGGAAGGATAAAAACGTGTTTAAGATTGTTAGAACAGAAGCGTTGACAGATGCAATCTATCTTATGGACGTGGAAGCACCAAGAGTAGCAAAGAATTGTCTTCCGGGTCAGTTTGTAATCGTAAGAGGCTCAGAAGATGGAGAGAGAATTCCTCTTACAATCTGCGATTATTCAAGAGAAGCAGGCACGATCACTATCGTATTCCAGGTAGTAGGTGCAGCAACAGAGATGATGAAGAATTTAAAGGTTGGAGACAGCTTTACAGATTTTGTTGGACCGCTTGGCCGTCCGTCGGAATTAGTAGAAGAAGATTTAGAGACATTAAAGAATAAGAAGATCTTATTTGTAGCCGGTGGTGTAGGAACCGCACCTGTATATCCACAGGTAAAATGGTTACATGAGCATGGAGTAGCCGCTGATGTTATCATCGGTGGAAGATCCAAAGAGCTTATCATTCTGGAAGAGCAGATGAAGGCAGTTGCCGGAAATCTCTACATTACAACAGACGATGGTTCATATGGAAGCAAGGGCGTTGTTACAAATGAGATTCAGAAGCTTGTAGACGCAGGCAATAAATATGATGTATGCGTAGCAATCGGACCGATGATCATGATGAAGTTCGTTTGTAAGCTTACAAAAGAGCTTGAGATCCCTACAGTTGTCAGCCTGAATCCGATCATGGTAGATGGTACCGGTATGTGTGGTGCATGTCGAGTAACAGTTGGCGGCGAAGTAAAATTCGCATGTGTAGACGGACCTGAATTTGACGGACACCTTGTAAACTTTGAAGAAGCTATGGAGCGTCAGCAGATCTATAAGACACAGGAAGGCAGAGCATATCTTGCAGCCAAGGAAGGCGACACCCATCATGGTGGATGCGGACAGTGTGGAGGTGACAAATAATGGACGTTTTAAATAGAGTACCGGTTCGTGAACAGGAACCTGCGGTTCGTGCAAAGAATTTTGAAGAAGTATGTTACGGATATAATGAAGAAGAAGCAATGGCAGAAGCAGCAAGATGTATCGGCTGTAAGAATGCACAGTGTGTAAAGGGCTGTCCTGTTTCTATTGATATTCCTGGATTTATCGCTCATGTAAAGAAGGGCGAATTTGCAGAGGCATTCCAGGTGATCAGCAAATCATCAGCACTCCCTGCTGTATGTGGCCGTGTATGTCCACAGGAGACACAGTGTGAAGGTAAATGTATCAGAGGTATCAAGGGCGATCCTGTATCTATCGGTAAACTGGAACGTTTCGTTGCTGACTGGGCAAGAGAGCATGGCATTAAGCCGGAACCGGCAGCAGAGAAGAATGGCAAGAAGGTTGCAGTTATCGGTTCCGGTCCATCCGGTCTTACCTGTGCAGGAGATCTTGCAAAGATGGGTTACGATGTAACAATCTTTGAAGCACTTCATGAGACAGGCGGCGTACTGGTTTATGGTATCCCTGAATTCCGTCTTCCAAAAGATGGCGTAGTAAAGAAAGAAATCGAAAATGTAAAATCCTTAGGTGTTAAGATTGAGACTGACGTTGTAGTCGGTAAATCTGTAACGATAGATGAATTAATGGAGGAGGAAGGCTTCTCAGCAGTATTTATCGGTTCCGGTGCAGGACTTCCTAAGTTCATGGGTATTCCGGGTGAGAATGCAAATGGTGTATTCTCAGCAAATGAGTACCTGACAAGAAGTAACCTGATGAAGGCTTACAAGGAAGGCTCTAACACACCTATCATGGTTGGTAAGAAGGTTGCCGTTGTCGGCGGTGGTAACGTAGCAATGGATGCTGCAAGAACAGCACTTCGACTTGGCGCTGAGACACATATTGTATATAGACGTAGTGAAGAAGAACTTCCTGCCAGAGTAGAAGAAGTACATCATGCAAAAGAAGAAGGAATCATTTTTGATCTCCTTACAAATCCAACTGAGATCCTTGAAGATGAAAAGGGCTGGGTTAAGGGCATGAAATGTGTTAAGATGGAACTTGGTGAGCCGGATGCATCCGGTAGAAGAAGACCGGTTGAGATTCCTGGTTCTGAGTTCGTCATGGATGTGGATGCGGTTATCATGTCACTTGGTACTTCACCAAACCCGCTGATCTCATCCACAACAAAGGGACTTGATACAAATAAGTGGAAATGTATCGTTGCCGATGAGGCAAACGGACAGACCACAAAGACAGGTGTATATGCCGGTGGTGATGCAGTTACCGGTGCAGCTACAGTTATCCTTGCTATGGGAGCCGGAAAGGCAGCAGCAAAGGGCATTGACGAGTACCTCAAAGGACTCAACTAATATATAGTCTTTGAAACAAAATAAAGGATGGTATTATCTATTATTCCACAAGACGTTTAATAGTAATACCATCCATTTATTTTTGGATTTATATACCGATTAAAATAATTGAGGTCTTTTGAGATCTGTTTTAATAAGAGATGGTGCTGCACAGCTTAACTGGGAGCTTGAGAAGCTTCTGACCATGACATTACAGGCAATGGCAGCAACGGAGGATGAGATCAAGGCAGAGATGGAAGACCTGTAAATCCCGCTAATTTGCTAGCGCTTTAGCGCATTGTAACTTAAGAAAATCCTGCTTTTTCATTAAAAAGATAAAAAAATTCATAAAAATCATATTTTTACTTGATAAATTCAAGTCTATTGTTTATAATCTTAAGTGGAAATTTTCTTAAAGAGAAAATACTACTCCAAATGAATTTCGCAGAGATGCGATTTACTTATAATTAATTTAAGGAGGATTTTAAGATGTCATACGTTGATGAAGTGCTGGAGATCGTAAAGAAGAAAAATGCTGACCAGCCAGAATTTTTACAGGCAGTAACAGAGGTTCTTGATTCACTTAGACCTTGTATCGATGCAAACGAGGAGCTCTACAGAAAGAATGCGATTCTTGAAAGAATCACAGAGCCGGACAGACAGATCATGTTCAGAGTACCTTGGGTAGATGACAATGGACAGGTTCAGGTAAACAGAGGTTTCCGTGTACAGTTTAACAATTCTATTGGACCATACAAGGGAGGATTAAGACTTCATCCTTCAGTTAATTTAGGTATTATCAAGTTCCTTGGATTTGAGCAGGTATTTAAGAATTCACTGACAACACTTCCAATCGGTGGTGGTAAAGGTGGTTCTGATTTTGATCCTAAGGGCAAATCAGATAGAGAGATCATGCATTCTGCCAGAGCTTTATGACAGAGCTTTGCAAGTACATCGGAGCAGATGTCGATGTTCCTGCTGGTGATATCGGAACAGGCGGAAGAGAGATCGGTTTCTTATTCGGACAGTATAAGAGAATCCGTGGATCCTACGAAGGTGTTCTTACAGGTAAGGGACTTACATATGGTGGATCGCTTGCTCGTACAGAAGCTACAGGATATGGTTTATTATACTTAACAAACGCATTATTAAAGGATCATGGTATTAATATCGCTGGTAAGACTTGTATCGTATCTGGTGCTGGTAACGTTGCAATCTACGCAATCCAGAAGGCACATCAGTTAGGCGCTAAGTGTGTAACATGCTCCGATTCAACAGGTTGGATTTATGATCCGGAAGGAATCGATGTTGACTTACTTAAGGAAGTTAAGGAAGTTAAGAGAGCACGTCTTACAGAGTACGCAGCAGCCAGACCAAGCGCTGAATACCATGAGAAGAAGAACGGCGAGCACGGTGTATGGAATGTTAAGGGTGATATCGCATTACCATGTGCTACTCAGAATGAGTTAGACTTAGACGATGCTAAGGCATTAGTTGCAAATGGTGTTATCTCTGTAACAGAGGGTGCTAATATGCCTACAACATTAGAGGCTACTAAGTACTTACAGGAGAATGGCGTATTATTCGTAGGTGGTAAGGCTGCTAACGCCGGTGGTGTTGCGACATCTGCACTTGAAATGAGCCAGAACTCAGAGAGACTTTCATGGACATTTGAAGAAGTTGACGGCAAGTTAAAGGGAATCATGGAGACAATCTACGCAAACATCAGCGACGCTGCTAAGCGTTACGGTGTAGAAGGCGACTATGTTGCAGGTGCTAACATCGCCGGTTTCGAAAAGGTTGTAGAAGCTATGCTTGCTCAGGGCGTTTGCTAATCAAATGCCGGTCAAAATCTGACGATAATTATTATATAGTAAATGTTAATATAAGATCCCGGAATCGTGATATGCGGTTTCGGGGTTTTCTTTGCGAGAAAACAATTACAGAAAAGAAAATTCAATAACGCTTTATTTCGGAATATGCAGATAAAATCTATAATGATTTTATGGAAAGTTTTTGATTGAATCTATGGATATCTTTTCGTATAATGTAGATATTATATGCTTTTTACATAAAAAAGGAGGATGTTGATATGGGAAGAGATATTGTACTTGCAAAAATAAAAAAAGGTGGAATCACAGCGATTGTCGGCGGAGCGGTGTTAATGCTGATTTTCGGATTGATCACAATAGGTGTGATGTCAGATAATGCAGATGACGGAATGGGTATGATCATTTTATTTGGTTTATTTGCATTATTAGGAATTGTATTTATCATAATGGGGATTCGTAATATTGTAAGACCTGAAAAAACCGGCTATTTGAAAAATAACCCGCAGCTTTTGGAGATGGCCGACCAGTTATATTCGCATATAATATATGAAGACCAATATGTATTGATTTCTGATAAGGTGCTTGCAAATAAGAAACAGCCGACACAGATGACCTGGCTCTGGGATGTATATCTGATTTATCTGCATACTACATCGACGAACTTTATTCCAACCGGAAGTGAATATGTAATCGAAAATCGTTTTCCAAAGAACCGTGTTGCTATTAATGTACTGGCAAGAGGAAAAAAGAGTAAACAGGAGTTGTTGAATGTACTTGCACAGGCATGTCCAAATGCGAGATTTGGATATTCTGATGAGGGACTGGCATATCTTCAGTATATGAGAAATCAGGATCTTAGAAATATTCCGAATACACCTTATTATCAGGGGGTACCGGTGCAGATGCAGGACAATGTGCAGCAGTAATTAGAATATGCAGTAGGAAGATAAAGTATAGATAGAATGTGTAACAAAAGGCAGATAATGTGACAGTAGATCGATACTGCATAGAATAACAGTTTACATAGTGGAGACTTAAGAACAGATAGAAAGCAGGAATTGAGATGGAACGTAAACATGAATATCAGACAAAGAGCAGACAGATGATCCTTGATTATCTGATCCGGAATAAAGATCGTGCCGTTCATGTGTCGGATATTATACAGTATATGGATCAGGAAGAGTGTTCGGTAAACAAGACAACTGTATACCGATATCTGGATAAGCTGGTTGCAGAGAAGACACTGATGAAATATGTGGCTGATAAGGGCGAAAAAGCAGGATATCAGTATGTAGAACAGCCATCCAGATGTCAGAAGCATCTACATCTGCAATGCTCCGAATGTGGAAAGGTCATCCATCTGGACTGTGATTTCATGAAAGAGATATCAGAGCACATTTTGTCTGATCATGGGTTCACACTTTGCTGCAAGGATTCCATTTTATATGGTGTCTGCGACAAATGCAGTAAGAAAGAAAAGAAAGAAATAGAAAAATAAAACCAGATAACAGGAATTTCCATGCTGAAAATTGAATATTTCTGATAATAGGAGTTGACATTGGGGAAAATAATGCTATAATCTGATAATGCAACTTGGTTGCAAATTATATTTTTAGGAATGAGATGGATAGTATGGAATTGTTATTTGATTCGTTTTCAGATGCACTGATCGATAGTGTAAAATTGATACCATTTTTATTAGTGACATATCTGCTGATGGAATGGTTGGAGCAGAGAACAGAAGAAAAGCAGAAGCAATATATGCAGTCTGCCGGTGCGTTTGGTCCGTTGGCAGGTGGAGCACTTGGAATCGTTCCACAGTGTGGATTTTCCTGTGTGGCAGCGAACCTTTACAGTGGTGGTGTGATTACAGCAGGAGTTTTGCTTGCAGTATTTATGTCAACCTCTGATGAGATGCTCCCGATCTTTATTTCGCATACAGTAAATGCCGGTACAATTATTCGTATCCTGCTTACAAAAATGTGCATTGCGGTCGTTACAGGTTATGCAGTCGATCTTGCAAATAAATATATTCGCAGAAGATATCTGGCAGGAAGAAAAACGAAGCGTACAGCGTCTTCAAAAAACGATAATTCTAAAATTACAGACAGTGCAGATGAATCAAAGCATTCTGGATATTCCGTTCAGGCAGCACAGACAGTCAATGCAGAATGTACACATAATAAAGATACTCATACACATAATGGAAAAAGTGTGCATGTGCATGATGAAAAAATTATTCATACCGACGATGAAAAAAGTACACACACACATCATGGACATATCCACTATGATGGTACAGACATAGAAGAAAAACATATCCATGATCTGTGCGAGCAGGAACACTGCAACTGCGAGGACGGAATCTGGATGTCGGCATTAAAGCACACCTTGAAGATTACGGTATTTATCCTGGCGGTATCCTTTGTGTTAAATATTATTATCGGTATCGCAGGGGAAGATGCGATTGGAAGACTTCTTGGTGATGTACCGTTCCTTGGAGAAGCAATGGCGGCACTGATTGGACTGATACCAAACTGCGCACCATCTGTTATTATTACGGAGCTTTATCTGGATGGTATGCTCAGTGCCGGAGCAATGATGTCAGGCCTGCTTGTCAGCGCAGGCGTAGGACTTCTGGTATTGTTCCGTATGAACCGCCACAGATTGAAAGAAAACATTATGGTCGTTGGAACCTTGTATGTTACTAGTGTGTGCTGGGGGTTGTTGATCAATCTGTTGGGTATCACATTTTAAATAGAAAGAACAGCGAGAACAGAAAGAATGGAGCAGAAAACAGCAATAGTTATCGGGGCATCAACAGGAATTGGTGCAGCAACGGCGGAAGCCTTGCACAACAATATAAAAAAATAGCCATAACGTCATTTCGTCATCCGGAAAAGCTGAAAGAGGTTCAACAGAAGATACTTGCGCAGGGCACAGATTGTTATGCAGAGACCGGTGATGCCGGAGATTTTACATTTGTGAAGCAGTTTATAGAACATGTAACCGAACAGTTTGGGGAGAAGATTGATCTGTTGGTCAATAATGCCGGAATTTCTTATGTCGGACTGCTGACGGATATGGATGAAATGGACTGGAAAAGGATTATAGATACGAATATAACGTCAGTATTTAACACATGCCGGCAGGTTGTGCCATACATGGTGCATGCACATAAGGGACGTATTATCAACATTTCATCTGTATGGGGCAATGTTGGAGCCTCCTGTGAGGTAGCGTATTCAGCGACCAAAGGTGCGGTCAATGCATTCACAAAGGCACTTGCGAAGGAACTTGCACCAAGCGGCATAGCGGTAAATGCCATCGCATTTGGTGCAATTGATACTGCGATGAATGGACATCTGTCATTGGAAGAAAAAACCGTTCTGGAAGAGGAGATTCCGTTTGGCAGGATGGCTACAGAGAAAGAAGCCGCAGATTTTATTGTAACGACAGCAAATGCCGGCAGCTATCTGACCGGTCAGGTCCTGACCTTTGATGGTGGCTGGCAGTAGTCTGGTAAACGTTTGCATTTTCCCTAATTTTCTATTGAAAAATTGTTCATATTGCTATAAAATAATCTATGCAAAGTTGCGCAGATATGGGGTAGAGATTATGGGAATAAAGTTTATTAAAAAGAAAAAGAGTGAGGTTGCTGCGGCAAATACATTGGCAGATCTGAGAACGACAGTAGATAAAGATGGCAATGTTGAGATCGTTTCGAAGAATTTTACAATGACAACTAGTCAGCAGCCGAAGAAGGAAGCAGAGGCTTCGGAGTGGACATGTTGGGGCTGCGGACATGTAAACAGTGGAGAAGTTTGTGAGGTCTGTGGGAAAAAACGGGTACAGAAGTGAAAATATATGGAATCGGTTGATTTTTAAAACAGAGAGTATAGATGTGAAAAAGGATTCTTGTATGAAAACATATGAGGATTCTTTTTTATGTCTGGGAAATGGACAAAATACAGGATTGTATATTATATTGGTCTATCATTTGCCGCGGATAAATAAGAAATTGGAAATGCAGGTTGAAATTTAAAAGTACGTTTGGTATACTCATTAGGTGATTTTTAGGTATAATGAAGAATCATAGAAAAGTAATTTTTTTTTGGTGCATTTGTGATGCATGGAACTGGTAGGCTGTTTTAAGAACAATCGGATGTTCCTAGGATGCATTATAGTATATATTAAATGGAGGCCAGAAAATGGGAAAAAAAGTATTGAGATTATTTCTGGAAACAATGCTCAGAGCACTTGTAATTATTCTTGCAATCGGAATAGTTATTATGGGAGCACTGCTTATAAAGACCTTAGTAAAGAATAATTCTCTGAAAGACAGTAAGAAAACAACAAACGGAAAAGAAATTGTAACAGAAGCAGGAGATGAAAATGATCCTACCTTCAAGAATGGAGATGGAGAAAACAGTGGATCAGATGACTCAGACGAATCAGGTTCTGTTGCTTCCACAGATGCGAAGATCCTTGTTATCAATGCGACAGGAACAAGTGGCGTTGCCGGTGCATGGAAGACAGCATTAGAAGGCAAGGGCTATACTTCTGTAGAAGTTGGTACGTATACACAGTCTGCAATTGCAACCTCAAAGGTATGTGTATCCGGTTCATATGATGGAGCAGATCTTGCTGCTGAATTAACTTCGCCGGAGATGTCAACGGTAGATTCCGTAAGCGCATCTGATTGTGATGTATCAATTGATGGATATGATATTATCGTTATTATAGGAACTAGCGATATTAAAAATTAAACAGAACAACTGGAAGAACATGTATTTGTACAGGTTGCCCATACAAAAAACAGGTATTGTCACAGAAGTGTGACAGTACCTGTTTTTTGTTTTAGATGCACATGACTACACTGGAATAAATCGGACATACTATAAAAAACTGTATGAAAGGCGGTTTATATGAAAAATATTGGCGAAGTGATAGAAACATATGCATTGCTTACGGTGGCAGCATTTCTGATGTCGCTTGGGGTTGTCTGGATTTTTAACAGTGAACAGATTGTGCCGGGTGGTGTGACAGGAATTGGAATTATAATTGAGAATTTGACAAAAGGGATGGGAAACGGAGAAACAGGCATACCGGTCTGGCTGAGTAATCTGGTGATCAATATACCTCTTTTTATCTGCGGATATTTTCTATTGGAAAAGAAGAGCATGATAAGGACAGTATATACAACAACCGTTTCAACAGTATTCATGGCGGCTATTCCCACATTTCCGCTTGCAACACAGGATAAACTGCTGAATATGATCCTTGGCGGTGTTATGTTTGGCTGTGCTTATGGGCTGATGTTCCGGCAGAATGCTTCCTCCGGCGGGGTTGATCTGATGGCATTGATCCTGAATCATCTGCGGCATGATATAGGAGCACCATTATTTCTTGGCGGGATCGATCTGGCGATCGTTGTGGCAGGCGGACTGGCATTTGGATTTGAAAATATGCTGTATGCAGTTATTGCGATTGCGATATCGACAAAATTATCCGATGTGATCGTGCAGGGACTCCGGCATGGAAAACTGGTATATATTATTTCTTCCCATTGTGAAGAGATCAAAGCCTGTATCATGAATGAGATTGGAAGAGGTGTGACGGTATTAAATACCAGAGGCGGTTACACGAATGAAGGGCGTGTAATGATTATTTCTGTTTTGTCAAGTAGGCAATTAGTAGAATTAAAAGATAAAATAAGGACAATTGATGAAAATTCTTTTCTCATTGTAGGGCAGGTTACGGAGGTTTTTGGTGAAGGTTTCACAAAATTCTCGCCTTAAAAGTTCTTAAATCGACGCGAATATCGTCAAAATGTTAGTTTTTTTGCGGTCGTATACAAAACAAACAAAACATTAAAATTTTTTTTGGGCAATAATCATATGGTTTAAAGAAGGGGAATGTTGTAAAATGACACTATGTTCAGAACGAATGAATAAATAAAACAATACTATATAATATTTACGGAGGTATTTGCAGAATGGCAAGTTTATCACTTAAGAACATCTATAAGGTATATCCTAACGGATTCAATGCTGTTAAGGATTTCAACCTTGAAATTGAAGATAAGGAGTTCATCATTTTCGTTGGACCTTCAGGATGTGGTAAGTCAACAACTCTTAGAATGATCGCAGGTCTTGAGGATATCAGCTCAGGTGAGTTATGGATCGGCGACAAACTTGTAAATGACGTAGAGCCTAAGGACAGAGATATCGCAATGGTATTCCAGAACTATGCTCTGTATCCACATATGTCAGTATATGACAACATGGCATTCGGACTTAAGTTAAGAAAGGTTCCAAAGGAGAAGATTGACAAGGCTGTTCATGAAGCTGCTAAGATTCTTGATATCGAGCACTTACTTGACAGAAAGCCAAAGGCTTTATCAGGTGGTCAGAGACAGCGTGTAGCTATGGGTCGTGCAATTGTTCGTGAGCCTAAGGTATTCCTTATGGATGAGCCACTTTCAAACCTTGATGCGAAACTTCGTGTACAGATGCGTGTTGAGATTTCCAAGTTACATCAGAGATTACAGACAACTATCATCTATGTTACACATGACCAGACAGAGGCTATGACACTTGGTACAAGAATCGTAGTTATGAAGGATGGTATCATTCAGCAGGTAGATACACCACAGAACTTATACGATAAGCCATGTAACTTATTCGTAGCTGGTTTCATGGGTATGCCACCTATGAACTTCATTGATTGTAAGGTAGTTAAGTCTGGATCAGACATTCTCTTAATGTTCGGTTCACACTCAATCAAAGTTCCAGACAGCAAGGCTGAGAGACTTATCGCACTTGATGCAGTTGATAAGGAAGTTGTTCTTGGTATCCGTCCAGAAGATATCCATGATGAGCAGCTCTTCATCGAGTCCTCACCGGAAAGTGTTATTGATGCAAGAATCAATATCTATGAAATGTTAGGTGCAGAAGTTTACTTATACTTCACAATCGATCAGTTCGATATCACAGCAAGAGTTAATGCTCGTACAACAGCAAGACCTGGTGATACAGTTCAGTTCGCATTTGACTTAAGCAAGATTCATATCTTTGATAAGGAAACAGAGGAAATCTTAGTAAGCTAATAGATGCTACATACTTAATATTTATAAACAAAGAGGGAAAATGCAGAAAATTCTGCATTTTCTCTTTTTTTTTTTGAAATATGTTTTAGAATAGGTATAGTAGTGTATTTTGTTATTCGTATGCTTTCCGGGAGGTTTATCCGTCGGGCAGAATGGATAAGGAAAGAATACAGAATCCGAATATAAGAATAAGGAGTGTAGAATATATGATATCGAACCAGATACTTCAGGATACGATTGATGGATTAAAGAATATTACAAGAACCGATTTATGTGTTCTTGATACAGAAGGTAAAATACTTGCATCAACATTTAAGGATGTCGATGACTGTGAAGAGGCTGTACTCGCATTTGTGGATTCTCCTGCGGAAAGTCAGGCAATCCGTGATTATCAGTTCTTCAAGGTATTTGACGATAACCAGTTAGAGCATATCTTACTTGCAAAGGGTGAGACAGATGATACCTATATGGTAGGTAAGATCGCAGCATTCCAGATCCAGAATCTGTTAGTTGCATACAAGGAGCGTTTTGATAAGGATAACTTTATCAAGAATCTTCTGCTGGATAATCTGTTGCTTGTTGATATTTACAACCGGGCAAAGAAACTGCATATCGATACAGATGTCAGAAGAATCGTATTTATCATTGAAACCAAGAATGAGAAGGATACCAATGCACTTGAGACGGTTCGTAATATTTTTTCAACAAAGACAAAGGATTTTATCACTGCTGTAGATGAGAAGAATATTATTCTTGTAAAGGAAGTAAAGCAGACAGAGTCCTATGATGATATGAATAAGATCGCAAAGGTTGTTGTAGATATGCTGAATACAGAGGTTATGTCTTCTGTTCATGTATCTTATGGTACGATTGTAAATGAGATTAAGGAAGTATCCCGTTCTTATAAAGAAGCAAAGATGGCACTGGATGTAGGAAAGATCTTCTACGAGAACCAGAATATCATCGCATACAGCAATCTGGGAATCGGACGTCTGATCTATCAGCTTCCACTTCCGCTTTGTAAGATGTTTATCCGTGAGATTTTCGATGGCAAGTCACCGGATGAATTCGACGAAGAAACACTTACGACGATTGATAAGTTCTTTGAGAACAGTCTGAATGTATCAGAGACATCCAGACAGTTATACATTCACAGAAATACTCTGGTTTATCGTCTGGATAAGCTTCAGAAGAGTACAGGCCTGGATCTTCGTGTATTTGAGGATGCGATCACATTTAAGATCGCGCTGATGGTTGTAAAATACATGAAGTATATGGAGTCATTAGATTATTAAAGGTAAAAGCTGGTCTCTTTGTAATATATTGTATGCATGATTTACACATATATTTCACATTTAGTTGCTATACTTGCAAATGCAAAGAGAGAGAAAGTACAGACAGTTAAAGTTGAAAGGAAACCATTATGATAGAGTTAGAGAATGTTACTATGACCTACCCGGGTGGTATGACGGCTCTGAAGAATGTTAATATCAATATAGAAAAAGGCGAGTTTGTCTTTATCGTTGGAAGCAGTGGATCTGGTAAAACGACATTGATCAAGCTCTTATTAAAGGAACTAGATCCGACATCCGGTTCTATCCGTGTAGCGGGATATAATTATAAAACGATCAAAAAGAAGAATATCCCAAAGGTCAGAAGAAAGATTGGAGTTGTATTCCAGAACTTCCGACTGTTAAAGGATCGTACCATCTATGAGAATGTCGCATTTGCACAGAGAGTTATACAGACTCCTGCAAGATATATCAGAAGACGAGTACCTGCTATGCTGACGCTGGTAGGACTTGCTGATAAGTACAAGTCATATCCAAAGGAGTTATCCGGTGGTGAACAGCAGAGAGTTGCCATGGCAAGAGCTTTGGTAAATAATCCTGAGATCATCCTTGCCGATGAGCCAACCGGTAACCTGGATCCGAAGAACTCAGAGGATATTATGGAGCTGCTGGACGATATCAATAAACGTGGAACGACAGTTGTTGTAGTTACACATAATAAGGATATCGTAAATGAGATGCGAAAGAGAGTAATCACACTGAAGAAGGGTGTGGTTATCAGCGATGAAAAACAAGGTGGTTATATAGATGAAGATTAGTACATTCTTTTATATCCTGAAACAGGGATTTACAAACATCAGAAGAAATATATTGTTCTCCCTTGCATCCATCGGTACAATTATTTCGTGTTTGTTTATATTTGGTATTGTATATGCAGTTGTTGTTAACTTCCAGTCCGGAATGCAGGATCTGGAGAACAACGTAACGATATCTATCTTTTTTGATGAAGATATTCCGGATGAAACGGTTCAGTTGATCGGAGAGCAGATCCGTGTTCTCGATTATGTGAACACAATGGATTTTATCAGTGCAGATGAAGCATTTGATAAATTCTGTGAGCAGAACTATGATGATCCGAAAGCAGCAAAAGCAGCTTTTGGTGATGACAATCCGTTAAAGAATTCTGCTTCTTATGAGGTAACATTGAAGGATGTATCCAAACAGGCTGAATTTGTAGCATTTGCAAAGGGACTGGACGGTGTAAGAAATGTCAGAAGCTCAGAGGTAACGGCTGATAGTATTTCGACATTATCATCACTGGTCGGTTATGCTTCCGTCGGTATCGTTGTGATACTGATGCTGGTATCTATCTTCCTGATCAGTAATACGATCACGATCGGTATTACCGTTCGTAAGGAAGAAATTGCGATCATGAAGCTGATCGGTGCAACAAACTTTTTTGTACGTGCACCGTTCATAATAGAAGGTATTATTATCGGAGCAGTCGGTTCTGTTATTCCGCTTTATCTGTTATATATTATGTATCAGAAGATTCTGGAATATGTGGCAGGACGATTTGCAGTTCTGACATCAGTATTTGCATTTGTAAGCAAAGAGGAACTGTTCCGTACGATGGTACCGGTAGGCTTAATACTTGGTATAGGTGTAGGTTTGTTTGGTAGTTTGATCACTACCAGAAAACATTTGAAGGTTTAAGGGAGGTTTTATTTTGAAGAAATTTCAGATTCCATTGATGAAGAAATTCAAAAAGACAGCAATTGTTGTTGTATGTGCGGTTACACTTGCGGCAATACCGCCGGTTTCCAATGTCTCGGCAACTACCATGCAGGAGGCACAGGACAGCAAGAATGAAGCTGAGGGAAATAAAAAAGATGCACAGAATGTGCTGGACGGTCTGCAGGAGAGACAGAACCAGTTGATCAGTGATGTTGAAGTGCTTGATAAACAGGTTTCTGATATTCAGACAAAGATCACTGCAAAAGAGGAAGAAGAAGATCAGTTGAATACTGAGATCGATGATACAAAGAAAAAGCTTGCAGAAGCCCAGGTTGAGGAAGATAATCAGTATGCAGCAATGATGAAGCGTATTCAGTATCTTTATGAAAACGGAGAGGTAGAATACATAGACACACTGATGTCATCTGCTTCCTTTACAGATATGCTGAATAAATCAGAATATGTTGAGCAGATATCAAGCTATGACCAGAAACAGTTAAATGCATTGATTCAGACCAGACAGGATATTCAGGATTACGAAGCAACACTGGAAAAAGACCTGAAAGAGGTTGAGAGTGTTAAGGCTGATCTTGAAATTGAAAGAGATAATCTGAATACAACAATTACAGAGAAGAATAATAAGATCGCAGAGTATTCCAAGGATATTGACGCTCAGACAGCTATGGTTGAACAGTATCAGAAAGAGATTGATGCAGCAGATGCAGAGATGGCAGCCATTCAGAAGCGACTGGATGAGCAGCGTGCAGCACAGCAGCAGAGTGGTGGCAGCAGCGGAAGCAGTGAGCCACAGTACTATACACCAAGCGGTGGTTCTTATATGTGGCCTGCTACACAGGGAAGCCGGATCAGTTCTTACTTCGGACCAAGATCTTCACCTACAGCAGGTGCAAGTTCGAACCATAAGGGAATTGATATTCCATGTCCAACCGGTAGTGATATTGTTGCATCAGCAGCAGGTACAGTTGTTGTATCACAGTACAGCTCATCTGCAGGATACTACATCATGATCGATCATGGAAATGGTGTATCGACAGTATATATGCATAATTCCCAGTTGGTTGTCAGTGTAGGACAGAGTGTTGAACAGGGACAGGTAATTGCCAAGGCAGGAAGTACCGGATACAGTACAGGTTCCCATTGCCATTTTGGAGTTATGATCAATGGATCTTATGTAAATCCACTGGATTACCTGTAAAAAGACAGAAAGTTGGGATTCATACAAGTATGATAACCAGTCAGAATTGTAAGATTTTACAGAATTACACATAGGATAAAACAACAGACAGATCGGGTGAAAGCTGGATTTGTCTGTTGTCGTTTATAAAAGGAAATTTTCGGGAGATATTCAAAAAAGCTAACATGATACAAATGAATATGAATGATTATTTCTAAGAATATGAAAGGATGCAAAATGCGCGATGCGCATTGCAAAAGGTAAAATGAAGCATAATTTTAAGAAATGGATTCTTGGTGCGGCAGTTATAGCCGGATGTGCGGGAATGATGGGATGCTCCTTTACGAAGGACAATACAAAAAGCGGCGATTTGAATACGGATGCCGGAAAACGGCATGATAATCTGGAATACAATGGTTCTGTTGTGGATGAAGATACACTGGAGAAGCTTGCAAGTCTGGAGACGATCATTGATCAGTCGTATTATTTTGACACATCGGATGAGGATATGCAGAATGGTCTGTATGCCGGGCTGATCGAGGCATTGGATGATCCATATGCAAAATATTATACCCCAGAGGAATTTGCAAAATTGCAGGAAGACAGTTCCGGAGAATATGCGGGCATCGGTGTTGTTGTGAGACAGGATGAAGATACTGGATATGCAATCGCAGTCAGCATTACAGAAGATTCCCCGGCATCAGAAGCTGATATTAAGCCGGATGATCTGATCTGTAAGATCGATGATTATGAGATTCAGGAATCTGATGATCTGGACTATCTGGTTACAAAGATCCGTGGAGAAGAAGGTACGGATGTCACTCTTGAGATCTACAGACCAAGCGAACGGAAGTACCATACAGTAACCCTTACAAGAAGAAAACTGGAAAACAGTACCGTTTCTTATTTTATGGCAGATACAGATAAGAAGATCGGCTATGTTCGTGTAACACAGTTTGTTGCGAATACAGGTGATTTGTTCAGAAAAGCAGTAGAAGATCTGAAATCACAGGGAATGACAGCACTGATGATAGATCTCCGTTCCGATCCGGGCGGAATGTTATCAACGGTTGTTGATATGTGTGATTATCTGCTTCCTGCCGGTAAGATCGTATATCAGGAAGATAAGAATGGAAATGTCTTATCAACGTATGAGTCTACGGATGAAGAGCAGCTAGATCTACCGATGGTAGTGCTCGTAAACGGAGAAAGTGCAAGCGCATCCGAGATCATGACAGCGGCATTAAAAGAATATGGCGTAGCAACGATTGTTGGCGAGAACACATATGGCAAGGGAATCGTACAGTCGGTTATTCCGCTTTCTGATGGCTCAGCAATAAAGCTTACAACTGCCAAATATTTCACACCAAATGGAAATGATATTCACAAGAAGGGTGTAGCACCGGATATCGAAGTAGAACTTCCGGAGGATTATGTTTCCGATGATTTCCAGGGCGAGAAAGATACACAGTACCAGAAGGGGCTGGAAGTCCTGCGCGGGAACGTAAAATAGAGTAGGATTAGGTGTAGAAAATAGAGTAATTACATGGTATAATATGCGTAAGCATTGAGCCGTGCCAAAACAAACTCTGATGATTCGGCTGCTTGCAGACGAAAGCATTAGAGTTTATTTTGATAGGGCGAAAGCCCGACAACGAGGAAATACGAAGTATTTGCGAGTGGCACGGCGAAAAAGAAAACCCGTGCGAGGGAGAAAATACGAAGTATTTGCGAGTGTGCACGGCAAAAAAGAAAACCCGTGCGAGGGAGGAAATACGAAGTATTTGCGAGTGGCACGGTTAAGAAAAATAAAGGAGAAACTTTCATGAATAAGGAATTGATTATCGTACTGGACTTTGGTGGACAGTACAATCAGCTTATTGCACGAAGGGTCAGAGAATGTAATGTTTATGCAGAAGTACATCCGTACACTATGAGCATTGACGAGATCAAGAAGATGAACCCGAAAGGCATTATTTTCACCGGTGGACCGAATAGTGTATACAAGGCTGATTCACCAAGTTACAGCAAGGAAATTTTTGAACTGGGTATTCCAATCCTTGGAATCTGTTATGGTTCACAGTTGATGGCACATGTGCTCGGTGGCAAGGTAGCAACTGCTCCGGTCAGTGAATATGGCAGAACTGAGGTAACAGTGGATAAGAATTCCATTTTGTTTAAAGATGTAAATAAATCAACAATCTGCTGGATGAGTCATACCGACTATATCGCAGAAGCACCAGAAGGATTTGTATCAACTGCAACGACTCCAAACTGTCCATTTGCGGCAATGGAAAATGCAGAGAAGAATTTATATGCAACACAGTTCCATCCAGAGGTTATGCACACAGAAGAGGGAATGAAGATGCTTCGTGCATTTGTCATGGATGTATGTAAATGCTCCGGTGACTGGAAGATGGATTCTTTCGTTGAAGATACGATCAAGAGTCTGCGTGAGAAGATTGGAAATGGCAAGGTGCTCTGTGCATTATCCGGTGGTGTAGATTCGTCGGTTGCAGCCGTTCTGTTATCCAAGGCAGTTGGTAAGCAGCTTACCTGTGTATTTGTCGATCAGGGACTTCTTCGTAAGAACGAGGGTGATGAGGTCGAGGCAGTATTTGGTCCGGACGGTCCATATGATCTGAACTTCATCCGTGTAAATGCGCAGGATCGTTTCTACCAGAAACTTGCAGGAGTTGTTGAACCGGAAGCAAAACGTAAGATCATCGGTGAAGAATTTATCCGTGTATTTGAGGAAGAAGCAAAGAAGATCGGCGCTGTCGACTTCTTGGTACAGGGAACAATTTACCCTGATGTGATCGAATCCGGTCTCGGAAAATCTGCAACGATCAAGAGTCACCACAACGTAGGCGGACTTCCGGATTATGTTGATTTCAAAGAAATTGTTGAACCGCTTCGTCTCCTGTTCA
Source organism: Clostridium sp. AM54-37XD (assembly GCF_003478225.1). Taxonomy (NCBI): domain Bacteria; kingdom Bacillati; phylum Bacillota; class Clostridia; order Eubacteriales; family Clostridiaceae; genus Clostridium; species Clostridium sp. AM54-37XD. Next base: position 29,929 of record NZ_QUEV01000015.1, on the reverse strand, counting down.
AGGACGAGGTTCGTAAAGCGGGTCGTGAGCTTGGTATCCCAGAGTATCTGGTAAGCCGTCAGCCATTCCCAGGTCCGGGTCTTGGAATCCGTATCGTTGGGGAAGTAACTGCTGAGAAGGTTAAGATCGTTCAGGATGCTGACTATATCTACCGTGAGGAGATTGCAAAAGCAGGTCTTGATAAAGGACTTGGACAGTATTTTGCAGCTCTTACCAACATGCGTTCTGTTGGTGTTATGGGCGATGAACGTACCTACGACTATGCAGTTGCACTTCGGGCCGTATGCACCAGCGATTTCATGACTGCTGACTGCGCGGATATTCCGTTTGAAGTATTGCAGAGAGTAATGACAAGAATTATTAATGAAGTGAAGGGTGTCAATCGAGTAATGTATGATCTGACGAGTAAGCCACCTGGAACGATTGAGTTTGAATAAACAAAAATGCTTAGTAAATCCAGCGTTTATGCGGGTTTGCGGTACTTTTAAAAGTCTTTTGATAACAATTTGATAACGGTTGCATAAGAGCCAATATTCTTGTAATCCAGTGGTTTTCGGGTTAGAGAATGATTGACAGGTGGTTGTGCAACAAAGAAATCCATATTATTTAGAAAGCCCTTAGCTGTGGGTAAAAACTCATGGCTAAGGGCTTTTTGTCATGCTTATTTATTTTTTTGCTGACGCTTTATAAGAATATCCATCAACTCGATATCATTATGGGGTAATTCATCATCTTCAAATTCACCTAAATAAGTTACATCATGATATTTTTGACCATCATATTCGTAACCAGTGTAAGGATACCCCCTATCTGTTGTTCCGTGATATTCTTTGAACTCTTGTTTGGCTTCTTCGGCGGTGAAAGTGCTTGAATCGAAATAGATACCTTCTTTTTCTTTAGCCCAACCCATTTTTGTTGCCTTAAACAGATGCTTCATAGATGTTCCTCCTTTAAAGAATTTATTAGAGCGTCGCTAAGTGCCTGTGATGGGACTTTTGCCCATGTTTGCGTAGTATCAAATTCTGGGTAGTGGTAACGCCACTCATTGTATTTGTCTTTACTGATTTCCTCAGAAGATAGCTTGTCAGCCTGTTCTTTCCAGGCATACAGCATTTTCTGGAGTTCGTGAGCATCTTTGCCTTTGGAAGTATCGACTTTCAGACAGATTTCTCCGTCTGATTCACTGACAGTCAGACCGTACAAATCTTCAAGGGTAAATAAAGTGTGCATCAGTCCGATATAGCTGTCAATGTCAGGCACATCGAGGGCATGAGGGGAAACATCCAGAGCCTGTGCCAGTGCAGCAGTAAGTTCCGCCTCGGTTTTCTTGTTCCTGTTTCGTATTGTGCTAAACGTACATCGGCACTTCGCTCAGGAAAGCCGACAATCGTACCAAGATATTTTTGTGTCATCCCACGCAGAATGCGGAAAAAATGGATTCTCTCTCCAATCGCCATAACGTGTCCACTCCTTGTATGTATTTTACAATGAGTATAGCAGATATGTTTAGGAGAAGTCAAGATAATACAAAACAAAAAAGTTTAATATTTTCCGAAAAGCCACTTGACACAAGCAAATATGCTTAGTATAATAAGTTCGAATTAAGCAAATAAGTTTAATAAAAACAAAATGACCGTCCGAACAGTATAAACCGCCAAGACCTTGCCAGACGGCAAGCGAGCGCCTGATCTATTACGGTATATCGGGACAGCACAGTGCCGAACAGGGAATACCTGCTGGAACTTCATTCGGATAGAACGGCAATCAAAAACGAAAGAAAGGACTGATTATATGAAAAACAGATTTATTTGTGCCGAAGAAGTGGCACAGGAACTAAGCGTATCAAAGCCGTATGCTTACAAGCTAATCCGTCAGTTGAATGAGGAACTGAAAGAAAAAGGCTTTATTACTATTTCAGGACGGGTAAACCGCCAGTATTTCTATGAAAGGCTCTACGGAACAGGAAATCCCCAAGGGGATACCACTATGTCCTACAAGGCAGGACAGGAATAAGGAAAGGAGGATGAATAATGCCGGTATTCAAGAACGAGAGCAATGGAACATGGTATGTGATGGCGAGATATGTCAACTGGAAAGGCGAGCGTAAGCAGAAATGCAAGCGTGGATTTTCTACCAAGAAAGAAGCACAGGAATGGGAGCGAATGTTTCAGTTGCAGAACTCCTCTGATATGGATATGAGTTTTGAAGCTTTTACCGAACTGTATATCCGGGATATGAAAAGCCGTCTGAAGGAGAATACATGGCTGACAAAGGAGCATATCATCCGCACAAAGATTTTACCTTATTTCGGCAAGTTGAAAATCAGCGAGATTTCTACAAAAGAGGTTATCGCATGGCAGAATGAGATGCTTGCCTATCGGGACGAAAAGAAAAAGCCATACTCACAGACCTATCTGAAAACGCTGCACAATCAGTTGTCCGCTATCTTCAATCATGCGGTGCGGTATTATGAGCTGCGTTCCAATCCAGCCGCTAAAGCGGGAAATATGGGAAGTGAGGAACACAAGGAAATGCTGTTCTGGACGAAAGAAGAATACAAGAAATTCTCATTTGAGATGATGGACAAGCCTGTTTCCTTTTACGCTTTTGAAATGCTCTACTGGTGCGGCATCCGTGAAGGAGAACTGCTGGCACTGACCGCCGCTGATTTCGATTTTGAGAAAGAAACGGTCAGAATCAATAAGTCCTATCAGCGATTACACGGCGAAGATGTGATTACCACACCGAAAACAAAGAAAAGTAACCGCATCATCAAAATGCCGAAGTTCCTATGTGAAGAAATGCAGGAATATTTGCAGATGCTTTACGGATTGAAGAAGAAAGACCGAATCTTTACAGTCACAAAAAGTTATCTTCATCACGAGATGGACAGAGGTGCGAAAGCCGCAGGCGTAAAACGAATCCGTATCCATGATTTACGGCACAGCCACATCAGCCTGTTGATTGATATGGGATTTTCAGCGGTGGCGATTGCAGACCGTGTAGGGCATGAAAGCATTGACATCACTTACCAGTACGCTCATCTGTTCCCGTCAAAGCAAACGGAAATGGCAGATAGATTAGACGATTTAGGGAAAGGAGAGATTGAAAATGTCAGCTAAGAACAGAGATAACAAAAACCGTTGGAGAAACATCACAGTAGGGTTTCGGGTATCGCCCGAAGAAAATGAACTCATTAACAAGGCAGTTGCCTTATCGGGACTGCCAAAGCAGGAATACTGTTACCGCCGCTGTCTGAATCAGGATGTAGTGGTACAGGGCAATCCCAGAATATTCAAGGCACTTAAAACGGAACTTGCCACTGTGCTCACAGAATTAAAGCGGATTGAAGCAGGAAACGGTGTGGATGAAGAACTGCTGAATGTCATTGAACTGATCGCTGTTATTATGGGCGGTCTGAAAGGAGAGGACGAGGATGGAAAATAAAAAAGAAAAGACTGCCCCGGATGTATCTGTTGGCGCAGATACGGAGCAGCCAATTCGTAAAAACACTACAAGTAGTATATCCGAGAATGGTGGAAATATCAAGAGTTTTGAGGAATTGCAGAGAGAAATGCAGTTGCGATCAGACCCGTCCTATCTCCAGACAATCTCCATGAATGAACTGTTTGACACACAGTATCGGAGTAAGCAGCCGTTGATTGACGGTCTGCTCTACCCCGGCACTTATATCTTTGCAGGTTCGCCCAAACTGGGGAAGAGCTTTCTGATGGCACAGCTTGCCTACCATGTCAGCACAGGTACACCGCTTTGGAATTATACCACCCGAAAAGGAACGGTGCTGTATCTGGCACTTGAGGACGATTACCGCCGCTTGCAGGAGCGTCTGTACCGGATGTTCGGGACAGAAAGTACCGATAATCTTTACTTCTCTGTTTCTGCCAGCCAGCTTGGAAATGGACTGGATGAACAGCTTGTAAGATTTGTGGCAGAGCATAAGGACACGAAGCTGATTATCATTGATACGCTTCAGAAAGTGCGTGAGGTTGGCGGCGATAATTACAGTTATGCAAATGATTATCAGATTATGGCAAGACTGAAAAGTTTTGCGGATGCTCACGGACTTTGCTTACTGCTCGTACACCACACGAGAAAGCAGAATGCGGATGATAAGTTTGACATGATTTCCGGGACAAGCGGACTGCTTGGGGCGGCAGACGGAGCGTTTCTTCTTCAGAAAGAAAAACGGACAGGCAATGCCGCAACACTGGAAGTATCGGGCAGAGATCAGCAAGACCAGAAGCTGTATCTTATCCGCAATACAGAAACATTGTTGTGGGATTTGCAAAAGGCAGAAACGGAATTATGGAAAGAACCGCCAGAGCCGTTACTGGATGAGATTGCGGAGCTTGTTATGAAAGACAATCCTTATTGGGAGGGTTCTCCAACGGCACTTGTTGCACTGATAAATGTGGACATTCAACCTCATGTTATTACAAGAAAGCTGAATGTTCTTGCAGGAAGGTTGTATGCAGAGCATGGGATTCTCTTTCGGAGTGAGCGTGTCCATGAGGGACGGAAACTAAGGCTCTGGAAAGACAATACAGAGAATGCGTGACAGTACGTGACGGTTGTGACGGTATTTTTGACAGCGGGGCGGTATCAAAATAACCGTCACGACTGTCACATACCGTCACGGAAAGGATGGATAAGATGGGAAATGTGCAAATATCACAGGAATTATTTATGCAGTTGCTCCGCTTTCACTTGGTTGAAGATGGGAGCTGTGAGAAAGAAATCAAGCAGGGATTGGAGAAAAAACTGGACAGAATGGTCATGCGTGACCTGTATGGAAAATTTAAAACTGCTCCGACAGAGGAAGAACGGGAACGGGCGAGAAAAGAGTATCTGGACAGACGTGGAGTGCCGGAGAGTTTCCGATGGTAATTCTTCCTTGGTGATAAGAACAGGAGCGTGGCACGCCCCTGTTAAGCATAGACAAGGAGAAATCTGGAAAGGAGAATCATGCAATGAGAGAAGGAAGATTAGGTTATAACTGTGAAAATGGAAGATATGGATTGCTGTCAATGGACTTATGGATTGATACGGGATTTCACTGCGGAGAGTGTATGGAAGTTCTGGTAGATGATCAGTGGGTAAAGACCAGGATGGAAATGAATCTGGCGAGGGAATGGTATCTGGTGGGAACGCCCTATTGCGGTGATCTGGAGTATGTACGGGCAAGGATACCGGAATAAATCAGACAGAAAAGTAAAGAATCGGTTTGGTGTCAGGGATAAAAAATAAGCCCGGATACGGGCAAATAAAAAGGGCGGATACGCCCAAAATAAAAAGTCCAAGCCGGAACATGACAGAGGAAGATAGCACCTTATAAAGCCCTCGGCGTTTGAGAGCGAAATACACCCATCGCACAAACTTCGTTTATGCTCTGTGTATTTCGCCCTTGCAGGGGGCAACCGCCGACAGGCGGATAGTTCGTAAACAGGTGCCTATGCACCTACTCACAGCAAAGTAGGCGAGAGCCGGAAAGGAGAATGCTTATAGGCAGACATTCATTTATCAGACAAAACAAGCTGTCTGATGTGGCAGGAAGAATTGACTATATTTCCAATCCGAAAAGACAGGAACATCTCTATGCTACCTATCAGACGGAAGGAGCAACATCAGAGTTCTGGAAAAATCTTGCCAGAGAGAATCAGTTGGATTTTAAGGCAAGCGGAACAGCAGGGAAATGTATTGAAGGACGAGAGTTTATCATTGCACTTCCAGAAAGTTTTGTTGAGTACAAGGCAGATGATGTAGTAAGGCTTTTCACGGACAGCTTTCATAAAAGGTATGGTGTAGAATGTAGTGTGGCACTTCACCATAACAAAAGAATGACCAATTACCATATCCATCTTGTATTCAGCGAACGGAAAATGCTGGAACATCCCGAAGTGAAAATTGCTATCAGAAATATGTTTTATGATGAGCAGGGAAAGCACAGACGCACGAAGAAAGAGATTTTAGATGAGCAGGGAAATCTTCGGGTAGGATGCAGCATTATTCCCAAAGGGGAAGTTTATGAGAGCCATATTTTTACGAAGAAAGATGAATGGTTTAAGAACGATGCTTTTACCAGAGAAGTGAAGGAAATGTTTACGGAAATCATCAACAGTCATGTGAAAGAAGAATCCGAAAAGCTGTCTGTATTTCAGCAGGGCGGTGTGTATCTGGCAACGAAGAAAATCGGGAAGAATAATCCGAAAGAAGCAGAAATACGGGCAGATAATGCGGCAAGGCAGGAATGGAATCGGACGGTTGATGTGGCATTAGTCGAGGGCGTTCCCGAAGAAGATATTTTAACGGTCAAGCGGGAAAAAATCACTGACAAAACGCTGCAATCAATAAGGACACATGGTTGGCTGCCGGATATGTTTCAGCAGATTATCCGTGGTGCGAAAGACTTCTTACAGGAAATGATTTTCAAATTTAAGCTGCCGCCAAAGCCAGTACCGAAGATTGATTTACAGGAATGGAATGATATGCGGAAGCTGATGGAGAAACTTCAGAAGCAGTCACAGGCGATGAAGTCCACGCAACAGGAGCTTTCCTTGTTGAAGAAACAGCTTTCCGAGACAACAGGATTTTTCAAAGGAAAAGTACGGAAATCCTTAGAGGGCAAAATTGAACAGGCAGAGAAACAGGAAAAACGTATTCATACAGATATGGAACAGATGGTAACACAGGCAGGATATCCAGATGTTCAGTCCTTTGCAAAGACGTATCAGAAATCGGAAAAACTGGTCAGGGAATATAATGAGGAGCTGCGAGCATGGGAAAATCAGACAGAGCAGAAGAAAGAGCCGTCATCAGAACCGCCGAAAAAGGCAAGCATACGGGAAAAATTGCACCGCTATCAGCAGGAAAGCAGACAGCAGCCGAAACGGTCAGTTAAAAAGAAATCTATGGATAGAGAACGATAAGAAAGGTGGAAATGATTATGAAGAAAACAATTTTTGAAGAAATGGGCGGCACTTATATCAGACACGGGGATTATTTTATCCCCTGTCTTACCTTGACGGAGGAAGAACAGAGATTTATCGGCGTATGGGGACAAAGACATTTACGCTATCTGAAAGAATATCGTAGAAGTGTATATTTGAATTTACTTACAAGTGGCAGGCTGAATAGTTATCTTGCAGATATAGAAGAACAGGCACAAGAACGCTTTGAAAGGATTATAGAGCAGATGAAACAGGAGCAGGGCATTACAGAACAGTTAAAGGCAGAAAATCAGATGGAATGGGTATCGAGAATGAACAATATACAGGCGTGTGCAAGAGAGGTTGTGAACGCCGAATTGATTTATAACTAAAAGAAAAGAGATTTTGGATAAATGCTTGACTGTAAACCTTGTTTATAGCTTATTCTTAAGATAAAATAGAGTTGCTTGAAAGGAGTGCATAACATGACAATAAAAGATGTAGAAGAACGAACAGGTTTATCCCGTTCTAATGTCCGTTTTTATGAAAAGGAAAAACTCGTTGAGCCTTCAAGAAATGAAAGTAATGGTTATAGAGATTATTCTGAAAATGATGTGGAAAATATAAAGAAGATAGCATATCTGCGTACATTGGGAATTTCTATTGAGGATATACGAAGTATTATATCTGGGAAAGTAACTTTGCAGGAAACGCTTGAGAAGCAGAATGAAGTATTAAAAAGTCAGATTACTGATTTGAATAAGGCGAAACTCATGTGCGAAAAAATGCTGGATGAAGAAAGTATTAGTTATGAAAAATTACAGGTAGAACAATATGTAACAGAGTTGCAGGATTATTGGAAAGATAATCAAACTGTTTTCAAATTGGATTCAGTCAGCTTTTTGTATATATGGGGAAGTATGCTTACTTGGATAACGATTACCGTATTATGCTTGATTATTGGGGCGTTGTCTTATTCTAAGCTGCCAGTAAAGATTCCGGTACAATGGAGTAAAGGTGTGGCAACATCTTTGGTGAATAAAAACTGGATTTTTATTTGTCCCGTTATCTGTATTATAATCCGTTATTTATTAAAACCTTTTATTTATGCCAAATTACAGATGAACAATTATTATGGAGATATTATAACAGAGTATTTGACAAATTATATGTGTTTTATTGTGTTGTCGGTAGAAATTTTCTCCATACTTTTTACTTTCGGAGTGGTAAAAAATATTGTTGTACTGTTATTTGTGGACACAGTAGTTTTTATTGGATTGTTAGTCGTTGGGCTGACGAAAATGGATTTGAGAGGAAAAGAAATTTTATGATTCAGATTTCAAATTTAAGTAAAAAATATGGTGAAACGGTTGTTTTTTCGGACTTAAACTATACATTTGAAAATGCTTGTATTTATGGACTTGTTGGAAGAAATGGAGCTGGAAAGACTACTCTTTTAAATATACTTTCGAATTATGACAAAAATTATACAGGAGTAATCTCTATCGACAGAAAAAAGATGAATAAGGTTGATTATCTTGATATGCCGGTCGCCTATGCAATGGATCAACCAAGTTTTTTTAATGAGCTGACGATATATGAAAATCTTCTTTTGATTGCTTCAAGCAGAAAGATAAAAAAACAAGAGGCATTTGATAAAATCGAGAGGATTTTAGATGGGTTGGGATTAAAAAAGTATGAGAACTATTCTCCGTTAGAACTTTCAAAAGGTACAATGCAACGGTTAAATAATGCTTGTGCAATGATACAAGAAGAAAAAATTACTATTTTTGATGAACCATTTTCAGGACTTGATCCTGTCCAAATGAAACTTTTAGAAAATGTAATAGTGGAGTTTCACAAGAAAGAAAAAGGAATTTACATTATTTCAAGCCATGATATAGAGTGTTTACAAAATGTTTGTGACAAGTGTCTTTTGTTACATAACGGACAAATTAGAGAAATCAATATGGAGGAAGTTGACAGAGAGGAAATAGCAAAAATTTTATCTGAAGGGGAGTAAGTATGTATCAGTTGCTTTTGAAACAGAGATTCAAATTTGCAGTTAGAATGGTCAAACGAAATATAGGTGCTTATCTTATACTGATTGCTATTGTGCCATGTATTCTTATATTGCAATCTATGATTCAGAAAAACTATGGAATGGATATTGCTGTTTTATACCATATGGTATTCTCTGTTTCTTGTTTATGAATTTGTTTGGAACAATACCAAGAATGCGTATTTCTCCTGAAACTTATATTTGGAAAATAGAAAAAACATATATTTGGAGAGTGAAGAAGATAGGAAAAAGCATGGTACTGACGTTGAGTGTTGCGTTGATTTTATTTTGGGCTTTTCCAATGGAGGGAATGGTCTTAAGACAGTTTATTGTGGCTATGCTTTGTAACCCAATTGTCAATATGCATACGGTTTTATCAACACAATATAAATATCGGGATATTATGAATATATGTATGTTGGCAGTAGTAATGATTTGTTTTTTTTATGGAAGTGTATTTGTTACCAGTATATTATTGATCATTTACGGATTATATTTTATTTTATATCCTTATTTTAGCTATCAAGCAATTATCCCGTTCTTTCAACAATATAATCAGATGTTATATGGATTTTTGAATAGAGAATATGATACAGTTTTGCAAACGCAGGATGAAGTGTTCTTCCAAAATAATCAGAAAGAAATGAAAGGACTGATGAAGAAATATTATGGCAGCCGCTATCGTTTTTTGATGGTTTATGAGGTGGTTAGTATTGTCAGAAGAAAGAAACAGATTATGTATCAGTATTTTGCGATTGTTTTAATCACAATGTTATTATCGCAGATAGACGGAAAATATATTGAGTATGTATTATTGTTTTCTATATTGATATTAGGACAGAATGTTGTCAGCTATAATGTGCAAAATGAATTACGTTTAGTTAGAAAAGGATTTCCGCTCAGATATTCTTTAAAAGAAAAATTACAATGTAAGTCAGTTATTGGAATGTTCTTGTTGTTACTTCCAATGCTCTGTTATTGGATAGCGTATAAAATTGAATTATTTAGTATTATCCTTTGGATATGGATACCGATTCAGAGTATTATAATATATACAGCAAAGAACCGACTGCAAAGGTTACTATATATACTTCCGTTTTATATTTTGTCATTGTTATCTATGAGAGTATGGCAGATGTTTTTTTAACAATAAGATTATTGATTTTCTAAGCAAAACCGCTTATAATTTGAGTCGGTACATATTGCTATTATCCACAGTTACAGGGCGTGTGTTATCAATGCCGATAACAAAATGATAACATTAGCCTGTATAGGCAGGATAATATGGATAAATCAAATAATTAAAAGAAAAGCGAACACGGCAACAAATAATCTCTAAACAAAATTGATTAGTGATTGTCGAGTTTGAATAACGGATTTAAATGCCGAAAGCCTGTATTTATGCGGGTTTCCGGCATTTATTTTATCAAATGGCTCTGGTTTGGCTCTATTTGTGGAGAGAGTAATAGCAAGATTAAGGAGAATTTATGAAAAAGATAATCATATTAAGAGGTAACTCTGGAAGTGGAAAAACAACAGTAGCTAGAGCGTTGCAAAAAAAATTTGGATACAATACAATGATGATTTCACAAGATGAGATTAGGAGAAATATCTTGTGGGTTAAAGATGGCGTTGATACTAAGGCATTACCACTTATGATAGAACTTATGAAATATGGGTATGAGCATTGTGATGTGGTTATTTTAGATGGCATCATGTATGATGAGTGGTATAGTCCTTTATTCAAAACGGCAAATGAATTGTATGGAATGGATATATATGCGTACTATTTTGATATACCATTTGAAGAGACGGTCAGGCGGCATAATACACGAGATAAAAAACAGGAATTTGGTGAAGAAGATATGCGTAGATGGTGGAGAGAAAAGGATTTTTCATCAGTTTTTAATGAAAAAATTATTACATCTGATATTGATGCAGACAGTATTGTTGAAATGATATATAGAGATTCAGCAAATGAAGGATAAGGGTATTACGAATGGCAAGAACAGAAAAAGTGATAATGACAAATATGTGTATGGTGTTTAGTGAAAATAGGGTACTTGTCCAAGATAAGACTGATGACGATTACTCTGGAATAACATTTCCGGGAGGACATGTGGAAAGAGGAGAATCATTTACAGATGCTGTGATACGCGAAGTGTGGGAAGAAACTGGATTGAAAATTTCAGAACCAAAACTTTGTGGGATGCAGGAAAGCAGGAAGTATCGGGAAAAGCAAGGCTGATGATATGGAGTTCTGGACAAAACAGGAGTTTAAGCAGTTTCTTCCGTCTATGGATAAGAAACCAGAGGCGAGAATGGCATTTATGCTTTTGTATTGGACAGGAATGCGTATAGGAGATGATGATGATAAAATAAGACTAAATCAACGGAAACCCAGTAAATACAAGGGGTTGAGGCGATTTGGTCCTGAAAAAAACTTGCAACGAATCAACAAATTTATGAAGGAAAGGCCTATCTTTTATAAAAACCTTATTCAGATGAAAGAAAATATTCGCTTTTATCTGAGATGCTTTTACTGTATCACGAAAGTGATGATATTACAATTTAATAGCGAAAACAGGACCGAATTAGCTCGTAATGGATGAAAATCTGTTTAGCTGATTCGGTCATTTTTATTGATTGAAAGGTGATGAAAAAATGGCTAGAATTATTTCTATTGGTATGGCTGCATTAAGTGTCATCATTGGAGCATTGATCGGAAGTATCATGATTCCAGTGTATGTGATCAGAGCGATATACGTTTTTATACGGTATATCATTGGAAAATAGAAGATTAGTTTGATAAGAGGCAGGCTTGCGAAAACAAAAATCGTAAGTCTGCCTCTTTTTTTGTGCCTAAAAACAGGCAATTCAGGGTAAATCCCTTTTGCAAATATTAGTTTGGAGGATTTTATTATGAGAGAAGGAATGCGTTTGCCTATGCAACGTATGGAACTGAGAGAGCAAATGCCTATAAGATTCTGGAAGATACCCTGAACCTGAAAGATGTCCGCATTTATGATAAGAGTGTCAATGAGAATGGTGATGAAATCCGTGTCCTTAATAAGAAAGAAACCATGCTGGCATCACAGAAGCAGGATGCCATGAAAGTAGCATTTAAGGATTGGATTTTTAAAGATCAGCAGAGGCGTGAAAGACTGGTAAAAGTTTACAATGAACGATTTAACAGTATCCGTCCCCGTGAATATGATGGCAGTCATTTGACTTTCCCAGGAATGAATCCGGAAATAGAGCTTCGCCCGCATCAGAAAAATGCTGTTGCACATCAGCTTTACGGAGAGAATGTGCTTCTGGCTCATGTAGTAGGAGCTGGGAAGACTTACGAGATGGTAGCGGCTGCAATGGAGAGCAAGAGGTGCTTGCCGTTTACTCTGTAAAAACGAATACGGATCAAGATAACCCCCAAGAGGTTGCCACAATGGACGATGGCAAAAAGCAACTCTTAAAAGACATCTTTTGGGAGATGAATCAAATATCTTCCCGAACAGAGAGCAAGACCGAAACAGTTATTACCGAAACCGATGACGGACACGGTAATATCGTGGAAACTGAAAGCACGGTCACACAAACCTATCTGTATATTACCGTCAGCCACAAGACTGCCGAGGAAATGGCGGCGCAATATGGTTTTAACGAAGAACAGAAAGGCTACCTCGCTGAACTGCTTGCAGATGAAAACAATTACCTTTGGTCACAGGTGCTTTACGGCATTACAGGCGGCGACGGACAGATCGTGACCGTTGCACTCTCTCTGGTTGGCAATGTGGGCGGTCAGCCGTATTGGTCGTGGTACGGTTTTAACTCCCGTGTAGAATGGTGTGCTTGCTTTGTATCTTGGTGTGCCAACGAGTGCGGCTATATCGACGCTGGAGTTATCCCAAAATATGCAGGCTGTGTCAACGGAGTACAATGGTTTAAGGATCGTGGACAATGGCTGGATGGCAGCGCCGAGCCTGCCCCCGGAATGATTATTTTCTTCGATTGGGCAGACGAAAGTGGTCAGGATGGATTATCCGACCATACGGGTATTGTTCAAAAGGTCGAAAACGGCAAGGTTTATACGGTCGAGGGCAACTCCGGCGACAGTTGCCGAGTCAATGAGTATTCTATCGGTTATTACGAGATTCTTGGCTACGGCGCACCTGCCTATTAAAATACACAAGCCGCCTGCATTTTGCAGGCGGTTGGATTACATATCAGAAAGATATTGTGCCGGTTTGAAAACTAAAAGTCTCAAAATACAGACTTAATAATTGCGATTTCACTCTCAAAGTGCTATAATACAAACTATATTTGGGTGGAGGTGCGGAAATGAAAGTACGGTACAACAAACTTTGGAAACTTCTGATTGACAAGGGAATGAAAAAGAGTCAATTACGAGAAGCGGTCGGGGCAAGCAAAAGTACATTTGCGAAACTCGGAAAAAATGAAAATGTTACCCTTCCCGTGCTGTTGAATATATGCGAATACTTAGAGTGTGATTTTGGCGACATAATGGAAGCCGTACCCGAAAATGAGGTGTAGGATCAATGAACAAGAAGATTTTAATTGTGGATGACGAAAAAGAAATCGTTGATCTGCTTGAAGTGTATTTGAGTAACGATGGTTATTCAGTATATAAATGTTATAATGGGTTAGAGGCGATGAAATGTATCAAACAGTCGCAGATTGATTTAGCGATACTTGATATTATGCTGCCGGATATTGATGGTTTTCGACTTTGCCAAAAAATTCGGGAAAAGTTTTACTTCCCTATTATTATGCTTACCGCCAAAATTGAGGATAGCGACAAGATTATGGGGCTTACGATTGGTGCGGATGATTATATAACGAAACCGTTTAATCCTTTAGAGGTTGTGGCAAGAGTAAAGACGCAATTAAGGCGTTATCAGAGCTATAACAGTCCTAATTTGAGCCAATCCGAAGAAAAAGACGAGTATGACATCAGAGGTCTACTGATAAACAGAGTCAGCCACAAGTGCTACTTGTATGGCAAAGAAATAGCCTTGACTCCGTTGGAGTTTTCTATTCTGTGGTATCTGTGCGAACATCAGGGTAAAGTTGTCGCCTCGGAGGAATTATTTGAAGCCGTGTGGAAAGAAAAGTATCTTCGCAACAGTAACAATACGGTAATGGCGCACATTGGGCGGCTTCGGGAAAAATTGAATGAACCTTCAAAAAATCCGAAGTTCATTAAAACTGTTTGGGGGGTAGGGTATGAAATTGAATAAAAAAGAAAAAAACTATCTGCTCTCTACCTTGTTCAAAGGGTATGTAATTCAATGTGCGATTTGCTCTGTGCTTATTTTTGGCGGTACTTTTCTTTTAGGAATTATGGCAGAGGAAATTCTCCGCAAGTATGTTTTGTATTATTACTTGTATTACAGAACAGTATATCTTTATATAGTGGCTGTAATCGTGTGGGGTGGCTGTATTATATACATGACATACCTACTTTTGAAAAAAGTAGTCGCCTATGTGTACGAGGTACAGGCTGCGACAGGAAAAATGTTCGATCAGAATGTCAGTTACATTGAAATGTCCCCGGAGTTGAGTGAAATCGCCGCTAACATCAATCAGTTAAAACAAGAGGCTGAAAGTAATGCAAGGCTTGCAAAAGAAAATGAGCAGCGAAAAAATGACCTGATTATGTATCTTGCACACGATTTGAAAACACCGCTTTCTTCTGTAATCGGGTATCTTACTTTACTGCGTGATGAGTCGCAAATCTCAAAGGAACTTCGAGAAAAGTACCTTTCAATCACTCTTGGTAAGGCAGAACGGTTAGAGGATCTGATTAACGAGTTTTTCGAGATAACACGATTCAATATATACGATATTACATTACAATACACGAAAATCAATTTAACTCGCCTGCTGGAGCAACTTGTATATGAATTTAAGCCTATGCTCAAATCAAAGAATTTGCAATGTAATCTTTGTGTTGATGATGATATAATGCTTCGATGTGACGCAGACAAAATTCAGCGTGTTTTTGATAACCTTTTGAGAAATGCGGTTATCTACAGTTTTGAAAATACGGATATCACGATCAGCGCACAATGTCAGGAAGATACGGTCAGCATTATTTTTTGTAACCACGGCGATACTCTGCCGGAAGAAAAGTTAAACAGGATTTTCGAGCAGTTTTATCGGCTTGACGCAGCGAGAAGTACAAGCAGTGGAGGAGCTGGATTAGGTTTGGCGATTGCAAAGCAGATTGTTGAACTACACAATGGTACAATCGTTGCAGAGAGCCAAGAGGATCAAAACAAGTTTTCAATTACTTTGCCGTTGGCGTAGGAAAATTGTAAGAATTTGCATAGAAAAAAAGAGGAATATCTTACGAGCAATCAAGAAAATACGGGCTTCTGTTTTGGTACAATAAAAGTATCAAGATAGAGGCTCGTATTTTTTGTGATACAGCATAAGGAGGAATGATGAAGTTGCTAAGAAAACAAATGCTGCTATGTTCTATTTTGTTTCTTGTATTTACGCTATCTGCCTGCTCTGCAATTGGGCAGACAGACGAAAACAATCTTACAGATAGCGCAACATCCGCAGAAAAAACGGTATCAGTTGTACGAGGGACGATTACTCCAACCGTTTCAACGCAAACGACTATTGTTCCGGCAGTACCGTTTATTATTTTCTCACCCGAAAATGGCATATTTAATACAGCGGTAGAATTAGAAGAAAAAATCACTGCCGGGCAAATTATTGGAACTGTGAACGGCAAAGAATTGAAATCTCCGGTGGATGGTACAATTACCTCTATTGCCCCATCCAATGAAAGCGTACCGAGTAATTATCCCGTAGCGATAGTGCATTATACAGGATTTGCCCTCAATGTAGAGGCAGATAATTTTTTGAGTACCTTACCGGAGTATGCAGAGTTGAAAGCAAAATTTCAAGTATATGATGGTGTAGGACCAACCGATATGATTGCCGTGGTGTCGCCTGCCGCAGATGAAAATGCGTTTACGGGAATCGTGCCGCAAGAGGGCATTCTGCAATGCTTGATCAGTCAAACAGTCGATGTGAAATCGGGGCAAAGTGCAACGGTAGTCATAACGGCGACAACGAGAAATGATGTCCTTATATTGCCGCTGTCGGTAATAGCGGGTAGACAAGGGACGGGATTGGTTACTGTAATTACTCCGAATGGAGAAAGAGTGGAAACAAAAGTGACATTGGGTGTGACAGACGGAGCCAATATAGAAATACTGTCCGGCTTAGAGGAGGGCGATGTAGTTTCTGCTACTCCGCCAAACCTTGATCCGAGGGGGATTTGATAAAATGAAAGGAATTTCCGAAAAGACTTTAATCAAAATAAAGGATTTGAAAGCAAGCGTCAAATTGAATAATGGCGATATGCTGACAACAGTAACCAACGCTAATATGGAATTGCAACGAGGGCGCAGTTATGCCATTGTCGGAAAGTCCGGCTCAGGCAAAACAAGCCTTATATCCATTATTGGCTTGTTAAATCGGGAATATGAGGGCGAGTACCTTTATGATGGTATATCTATTTCTGCTTTGAAAGACCGTGATCTGTCTATACTGCGAGCCAATAATATCGGATTTGTATTTCAGAACTACTCTCTGATTAAGCACTTGCGGGTATGGGAAAATATCGAATTACCCCTACTCTATGCCAAAAAGTCGTTTACCGCCAAACAGCGTCACGAGATAATTACAGGCTTGCTAAAAAGTGTCGGCTTAGAAAGCAAGGAAAATGATTACCCAATCAATTTGTCCGGCGGTGAACAACAAAGAGTTGCAATCGCAAGGGCGCTTGCAGTATCTCCGGAAGCCATTTTATGTGATGAGCCTACGGGAGCGTTGGATAAAAAGACGGGAACGCAGATTATGGAACTGTTGCACAGCGTCGTAAAAGAAAATGGAATTATGCTGCTGTTGGTTACGCACGATCCTGATATTGCAGATACCTGTGATACGATTTTTGAAATGGATGGAGGGAGGATAACTTGTGCTAAAAATGATACTTAAAGACCTTCGTCTGTCTCCACTTAGAAGTATTCTGACAAGTGTTTCAATGCTTGTAGGCATTATCGCAATGCTTGGATCGGTATTAGTTGGTACGCTTGGACGGGAGTATTTGATTTCCGTAAACGCACAGGTATATGGCTGGTCACCTACTTACTCATTCGTGATAACGGAATCCGATTTTCACGATAGAAATAAAATGGAACAATTATTCCAGAGATTTGAAGCCATTGATGATGTAGCCGCTGTTACTTTTTCTATGGGAGAAGATATTCGATTTGCACCAATGAAAGATTTAACGCCAATACCGCCGAATGATGTTTACCAAAACCTGATGGCTTTTGATTTAGTTTGCACCACGGAGGCATATAGTCAAGTCTATAATCTTCCAATGACATCCGGTAGATGGTTAGAGCCTCGAGTGAGGGCGGATCGCTTGAAGTGGTCATAAACAAAGAAGCTAAAAACTATTTTAATGATTCGCCCTATGCTGCAGGAAATGTAAAAAGCACACTTTCGTTAACCCCATTCAATATTGTCGGAGTAGTAAACGATGGCAGGGATTTTCCGACTATCTATGCGGATTCTGCGGCGATCCTCAATTTCGCACCAGCAATGTGGCAAGTACAAAATGCAAATGTGTATTGGCATCCCACAACAGGACTGACAATCGAACAGATACATTCTGCCCTTGGCGACATTTTGACTGATACCATTGGCGGTTACTGGGAAAGTGCTGGGCGGAGTGATATTGGAGATACCTATGATTCGGTATTGTCCATACTGCAATTAGGGCTTTTGGTTACTTCGCTTTTGTTGCTGTTTGTTTCCGTATTAGGGCAGATCAATATCGGACTATCTTCATTGGAACAGCGCACACATGAGTTGCTGATCCGCAGAGCGATAGGTGCTTCACGAACAAATATTGTGGCATTGGTTTTAGGCTCACAGTTGATTTTATCAATATTCGTTTGCTTTGCAGCTATTTTGATTTCGCTGATTTTGGTGCATTGTATTGGAGCGTTGCTCCCTGTGGATTCCCCGGTGGGAACACCGAGTTATCCAATCAGCGTTGCTGTTGTTGCAGTTGCTGTGTCTGTGCTTACAGCATTATTGGGCGGATTATTACCAGCATTGAAA
Organism: Clostridium sp. AM54-37XD; assembly: GCF_003478225.1. Classification (NCBI taxonomy): domain Bacteria; kingdom Bacillati; phylum Bacillota; class Clostridia; order Eubacteriales; family Clostridiaceae; genus Clostridium; species Clostridium sp. AM54-37XD. Next base: position 11,743 of record NZ_QUEV01000015.1, on the reverse strand, counting down.
GCAGCAAAATTAGAGCCTGCATTGGCTCTTAGATAATAAAACTCAATTTAAGGAGGAAACAAAATGAAACGAACAATCTCAAAATCCGAAAGACCGTACAGACTGTTATTGTGTGTTATGATTTCTTTGCTGGTGATTATGCTGGCAGGCTGCTCCACTTCTTCGGACTCCGACACAAACACAAGAGGTTTCACGGACTTTGCTACCATTGAAGAAGAATACCTAACGACCATTGAGAGTTTGAATTGGCCGGAGGGCTTTACGCCGCCTGATGCTTTGGAAGGCGAAGATACGGGAGCGTCTTTTCAGATAGGATATGGCGATACAAGAGCATCTAACCTTTGGGAATATTCTTGGATGCAGGAATGGCTTGATACTTACAATACGGATTCGGAAAGGGCGGCAAAAGCCTTAGCTGAACTCGAAAAAGCCTTTGATATGCCTTATATGGGAACAGATCGCTGTGATGACGCCACACGCAAATATCTTCGTGATAATATTGATAAAGCTAAGTTGGGAGATCCGTCTGGATTTACAGAGTGTATTCAGGCAAATTATGCCGATTAAAAATGGCACATAGGAGTTTTGGTGTTGGGAGGTGAGCACATATATGCAGAGAAAACGCCGTAAGAAAAAACGATTTGGAGTATTTTTGTTTTTGCTTGTAGTTTGTATCGGCATAGGTATAATGTTTGTGCCGTGGGCAATGCAGCCGGAAAATTTCAGAGAGGTAAAGAATAAAATAAATGGTTTTCTCTACAAAGAAGATTTTCCTGACTCTTATAATGCAAAATCGCTGATTTTGGTGGATTGTTCTGATGATGAAATATTTGTTTCAAAAAACGAGAACGAGCCACAAATTCCTGCAAGTTTAGCCAAGCTGTTTGTTATTGAGTATGCGTCAACTTTAGCAGACCTTGATAGTATCGTTGTTGCAGACTATGGTGCTATTTCACTCACGAAACCTGGCTCGTCTGTTGCTCAAATCAAGGAAAAAGAATACTTTTTACACAATCTATTTGCGGCAATGTTAGTACCGTCAGGGAATGACGCAGCTTATGTGGTTGCTGATTATTGTGGAGGATTACTTTCGCCGCAAGCAGAAAGCTGTCAAGAGCGTGTGAGGATTTTCATGGAGAACTTAAACCTGCATTTGCAACAGCAGGGGTACTTAGACACAGTTTTATATGATCCGAGTGGTTTTGATATGGAGGCACTTACCACCACTTTAGATTTGAAAGAAGTAGTATATCGGTTGTTGGAATACTCGTGGTTTAGAGAAATTGTATCTCAAAACACTTATACGGCAACACTGCCTGATGGCAGTACACAAATATGGCAGAATACAAACGCCTTCCTTGATCCGACATCCGAATATTACAACGAAAATGTATGCGGAATTAAGACTGGCTCTCTGTCTGACGACTATAACTTGATTGTGCTTTATCAGCAGCACGGAAAAGAGTTTTTGATATGCAGTTTAGGCTCTCAGTCCGATTCCTCTCGTTATGACGATGTGAATTTTATTCTGAAAACGATTGATGAATCGTATTATCTCACGCAATAAATCTTATGTTGTCCAAGACAAAAAAACTAACCAAGGGGGGTGATAATATCGGACGAATCGTAATAATGGAGTTCAAAGCACAAGACTCAACAGCCTTTGACGATATGCTGGCTTTTGTAAAACAGCACCCTGATTTTGAAAAATTAGAGATTTCATATGAGCCGACATTATCCCTTTCCGGCTTAGAAATCAATTTGAGCCGGCGCAGAGTTATCAATAACGGTCAGGAAATTGAACTGACCGTCAAAGAGTACGATATACTCTGCTTGCTCGCAGCCAATAAAGGTCGTGTTCTTACATACGAGCAGATTTATGATAAGGTGTGGGGCGAAATATCAGCAGGCAATGAAAAGGATACCGTAGGCTTTCACATTCGGAATCTTCGTAAAAAACTTTGTGATACAAACTCTCACTTTTCCATAGATAGTGTTCGTGAGATCGGCTACCGCTTTAACAGTCAGTAAGCAGTCCCTCGTAGTTCATAATGAATTGCGAGGGATTATTCATTTTCTAAGACGGTATGTCGGAATTTGATAAATCCCTGCAAATGTTGATTTTATACGACTGTTAAGAGCAATATCGTGTCTAAACTTGCGACTGGACTTTGCATTTTCTACGAGTTATCTTCGTAATATCTCGGCATTATACTACTGGAATGTTTATCATAAACAGGGCATGATTTATGGCAGAATGGGCAGTCGTTCTCGTGCCATTTATTAGGTCTTGCTTGGATACGAATATGTTTAACTCCATTCTTATCAGAGTAAAGATTACAATTTTTTATAACTGTGTTCTTGACATTACGGAGATGAATCAGTGGATAAATCATGAAAAAGAAGTTCTAGCTGAGATTGCAAAGCAATATGGAATTGAATGGGAACAGAAAGGTACTCATGAGGAACATTTGGACGTTTACAATTTCAAAAAGAAAGAACGGAAAAAGGAAGTACAGGTGCTAGAACAGGAAAAAGAATACTTGACAGTAGAGAACGAAGGATTGGCCGTACAAATCGCAGAATCCAGAGAAGATATACAGCTTTTGAAGGAAAGTAAAGAACAGGCGGTCAGAGATAAAAAAGCAGCAGAAAAGCGTGCAGAAACAGTAGAAAAACAATTAAAAAGCTTGGAAGAACGCAGGGAACAGTTACAGCCGATTATGGATAATGTGAGTAAGGAAATAAAAGAATATGGAATAGTTAAAATGTTGTTACCGGAAGCAGGAACGTTGGAACGGGCAGCAACCTACCGGGACAAAAAAATCAAACCGCTGTTTCTTCAGATAAAAAATAAGGTTGCGGCAATGGCTGCGCAGGTTAAAGAACTTACAAAAGAGGTGGAAAATTGGAAGAGTAAATATCAAAAGCTGAAACAAAAATATAACGGTATTCAGAAGGAGTTGGATGATATGCGTAAAGAAAATCATAAATTGTCAGAAGAAAAGAATATAATGCAAGGTGTTTCTGATAGGTATGACCGTGTTGTACGAGTTCTGGGAATAGAGACGGTAGATGCGGCAGTACAGCAGGATATTCGTAACGAGAAAGCTCTGGAAGAAAAGCAGCGGATGGAACAAATGCCGAAGGGAAGTATTCATGAAAGATTAGCCTGGGGAATAAAAAAGAGTGAGATGGAGAATCAGCAGCGTAAGAAAAATAAATCAAAAAATAGAGAAATGGAGAGATAAAATCATGGAAAAACACGTTTATGATGAAAAGAACGGATTAAGCTATACTCTGTGTGGAGATTATTATTTGCCGGATCTGGTATTGAATGAGGACGAACCGACCTATGGTAAATATGGAATACTGCGGAAGCAATTCCTGAAAGAGTATAGACCGGCACGATACCAGTATTTATTGATAACGGGGGAATTGACAGCACATTTAAATCGAGTTGATCAGGAAGCTAGGGAACAGGTAGAAAGCCTAATGAAGCAGATGGCAGAAAAACAGGGTGTGACAGAACAAGTGAAAATGCAGGATCAGATGAAATGGGTTGGTTTAATGAATGGCATCAAAGCCTGTGCAGAAGAAATTGTGTTGAAAGAGAGGGTATATATGTGAGTAGAAAGGGTGATCGAAAGGCTGCTCTTTACAAAGATGAAAATAAAAATTGCTGAAAAGGCATGAGAGTTGTAGTGTAAAACTCTTTTGACATTGTGTTTTCCGTTAAGTAAAATATCTTTGATAGACAGATAATGAAAAAATGATTATTCTTGGCTCAGATCAAGAGAACAAATTACTTGCGAAGGGAGGAAATTATATGGAGCTGAGTATACAGATAAAAAAATACCGAACAGAGCTTCATCTATCACAGGAGGAATTGGCAGAAAAGGTATATGTAACAAGACAGACAATTTCTAATTGGGAAAACGAAAAGAGTTATCCTGATATTCATAGCTTGTTACTTCTTAGTTCATTGTTTAATGTATCTCTCGATCAATTAATTAAAGGAGATATAGAGAAAATGAAAGAAATTATTAGCGAGCAAGAAATTAAAAAGTTTAATTATTATGGTTCCATCTATACAGTTCATTTGGTCGTGTTGATTATATCGGCAGTACCTTTGTTTATGTGGCTCGGAAGGTATGCGTATATTCCGTTTGGGATTTTATTTATTATTACAATGTCCTGGGCGTTAAAGGTTGAAAAACTAAAAAAGAAAAATGATATACAAACCTATAAGGAAATTGTTGCATTTACGGAGGGAAAAAAATTGGATGAACTTCATAAGGCAGTTGAAGTGGGAAAACGTCCTTATCAAAATATATTAAAGGTTATTATCAGTGCGGGTGTTACAGCGATGAGTTGCTTCTTAATTGGAGTACTGATGCACGTATTCTTGAATTAATTAAATTTAAGGATATTTTGATTTGTAGAATTATAAAATAGAGCATTTTTCTCGCAGATTTTAACCGGTAGTTAAGAAATCGAAGCCATAATTAAACGAAGGCTCAATTGTAAACCCATATTAGAAATACTATAATGAGAATATAAACAGGAGGTAGGAACAATGCAAATTGGTGAGAAGATAAAAAACTATCGGAAAACTGCGGGATTAACACAAGAACAGGTGGCGGATTATTTGGACGTTTCTACTCCTGCGGTAAATAAATGGGAAAAAGGAAATACATATCCAGATATATCATTACTTCCGGCAATTGCTCGATTATTAAAAATTGATATGAATGAACTATTTTCATTTCGTGAAGAATTGACAGAAAAAGAGATTGGACAATTTGTGAATGAGCTTTCGGAAGTTTCATTGGATAGCTTTATAAAAGCTTTTGAGATGGGAAAAAATAAAATAAAGGAATATCCTCATTGTGATTCGTTGATTTATTCAATTGCTACTGTTTTAAATGCGACGTTAACTTTATCCGATGTTGATGATGAGAAAAAGTTGGAATGCAATAATGTGATTGTTGAATGGCTGGAACGAACTGCTGAAAGTCCGAATGAAAAGGTAAGGCTTTCTAGTATTTTTATGCTTGCGGCGAAATATATACAAATGGAAAAATATAAAGAAGCAAATATCTTTTTGGATAAAATTCCAGATACTATGATAGATGCCACAATTATGAAAACGAATGTACTAGCACACCAGGAAGGGACAGATATTGCAGCGTTCTTTTTAGAGGGAAAATTGATGCAGACAGTTACGAATATACAAAACTATCTGTATAAGTTGATAGAAATGGAAGAAGAAACCGGAAATCATTGTAAAGCAGAGGAGATTGCCGAAATCACAGAACATATGGTATTGTTATTTGATCTGTGGGATTACGGTAAAGTAGTACCATATCTATTGATTGCCGTGTATCGAAAGGATGTAGAAAAATGTATTCAGTTGATAAAAGAAGTGCTGATGGAGTCACAGAAGCCATGGAAGATGGTGGAATCACCTTTATATTACAGATATGCGGATACAGTACATGGAAAATCTTTTTCAGGTGTTGGAAATAATTTTGTTCGTGCATTAGCTATAGAAATTGAAAATAAAGAAGAGTATGAATTTTTGAAAGGAAATAAAGAATTGGAGGCGATTTTTTCTCAATATTTAAAATAGATTGCGATAAAAATATATAGAAATGATAAAATAAAAGCTGTAAAAATCTACGTTGAATTTTACAGCTTTTTGTGTATAATAGAAGTAGCAGAAACAATTTAAATCAAAGGAAGGAGCTGAAAGAATATGGCAAATATTTTACCAGTATCTGATTTGAGAAATTATAATGAAGTCCTGAAAAACTGTCATAAAGGAGAACCAGTATATCTGACCAAGAATGGCAGAGGACGTTTCGTTGTCATGGATATTGAGGATTATGAGCGTGACCGGGCAGAGAAAAAGCTTCTGATGAAGCTGCAGGAAGCTGAAGAAGCAGTGAAAGACGGAGAAGGCTGGCTGGATCTGGATGAATTAAAAGCACTTGTGGGGGAATAAGATGTTAAAACTGCGGATCAATCCGATTGTTGCAAGGGATTTGAAAAATATCCGGGATTATATTGCTGAAGACAATGAGGAATATGCTGCGAAGACAATAAAGGAAATTTACGGAAAATTTGAAAATCTTCAGATGTTTCCGGGAATGGGATCGGATCTCTCCAAACGGGTCAGCTTTCGGACAGATTATAAATATGCGATATGGGAAGATTATGTTATTATCTACAAGGTCGGTAACGAATATGTAGAGATTTATCGTGTAGTTAACCGATATCAGGATATCACAAGGATTTTTGAATAAGATTTTCCGTGCTTAAAAAGTTGGTGCAAGAGGACGCATAATTATGGATAAAATAATAAATTGGATTAGTGAAAATAAGGAATGGTTTTTTAGTGGTATAGGAGTAACTGTCGTAACATTGATACTTGCAGCAATAAAAAAAGTGTTTTGTAAGAAAAAGCAAGAAAAAAATCAAACAAGAATAGAGCAAGTTAATTATGGTACAAAAAGCACGCAAATAGGAATTCAAAATAACTATTACACGAAAGAGGAAAACGATGAGTGATGGGACAAAAGTAATACAGAAATCAGCACTGGGATCCGATACAACACAGATTGGGGAACAAAATAATTATTATGGTATGACAGCAGAAGAAGCGAGTAATTTAGCTATAAAATTGTTTATGGATAATTTTCCTAGACTGCAAGAAGAAGCCAAGAAGATTGCTGAAGAGCGAGCAGAAGAATTGTGTAAAAATATAGTGGATAAACTAAAAAAACAAGGGAAAACAAATTTCTCTGAATTTTCAGATCCTGATATTCAATATATTTTAAATAAGTCACATCAGGAATATGCACGATTTGGAACTCAAACATTACATGATTTGTTAAGTGATCTTATTGTTAACAGAATAAATTATGATAATGACTACTATATGAAAATCCTTTTAGATGAAGCTGTAGAAATTGTAAAATCACTATCAGAAGTTCATTTAAATTATCTTTCGCTAATATTTTTATGTAAAGAAACAAGGATGAATTCTATTAATTCTATTGATTTACTTAAAGAACATTGTGAATATATTTGCTCAAAAATGCCAATTACAAATGGGATAGAGAGCAGTGTCCCCTTTTTATATATGCTTAGATTATTAACTATTTCTTTAGGAAATGCAGACGAGGTGTATGCAAAAAAATACAATTTGGATATAGGCAAGGTTAAAGAAATACTACCATTAGCAATGAATAGTATTCCAGGGGATTATAGTTTAACCCCAGTAGGAATTATAATTGCAATTATAAATATACATAATAAAACAAATCTAAATTTAGACTTTAAAATATGGATAAAATCTGTTTAAAGAAATATTGAAAAATTGTCTTAGGAAAATGATAACATATATTTGATAACAAAATGATAACACCGTTCAGTACAGCCTATGGACTTAGGACAGTTGAACACATATAAAACCAAATAGAACCATAATGCCAATACTAAAAAGTATAGTAACAAAATTTTATTTGCGAGTTTGAATAACGGATTAAAATGCCGAAAGCCTGTATTTATGCGGGTTTCCGGCATTTATTTTATCAAATGGCTCTAGTTTGGCTCTAGTTTGGCTCTATTTGTGGGCGGGATAAGGGTTGCGAAAGCACTGATGGAGAAATAAAGGCATAATGGTAAGGAAAAAGTGATATATGCATCTTGGAAGCACAGCAATACTGAAAATTATAAGTTCAGCTGGAACAAAAAGTAAGTTATGTACTGGAGAATTCTGGGGATCTGTGGGGGGATTTGCGGGAAAAAAGGAAAAAGCGTATAATGCAAGAAAATAATGTTTTCACAGTGTAAAATAGAGGAGAGAACTATCATGCAGAAAATACTGATTGTAGAAGATGATACAAATATCAATAATCTGCTTCAGGAAGCATTATCCAAAGCAGGCTATTCCTGTGAGCAGGCGTTTTCCGGAACTGAGGCAAAGCTGCTTTTGAATATGCAGGAGCATAGCTATGCACTGGTGTTGCTGGATTTGATGTTGCCGGGAATTACAGGAGAAGCAGTTCTGGAGGAAATACGGAAAAAGGGAAATCTTCCGGTTATTGTTTTGACTGCGAAAGATAGCTTGGATGAAAAGGTAAAGGTTTTAACTAGTGGGGCTGATGATTATATAACGAAACCTTTTGAAATCAGAGAGGTACTGGCAAGAATTCAGGTACAGCTTCGTCATACAGAAGAAAAGGAAATAAAAGAATCTAACCTTTCGTTCAGAGAGATGGTATTGAACAAAGCTACTTTTCAGGTCAGCATTGGTGGAAAAATACTTCCTAAGATAACAAGACAGGAGTTTGCGATTTTAGAATTACTGCTCAGAAATCCGAAGCAGGTTTTCAGTAAAGAGGACATTTTTGAATATGCGTGGGACGAACCATATATGGGTGAAACAAAAACTCTGGATGTACATATAAGCAATATTCGTAAAAAGATAAAAACAGTTACATCTGAGGAATATATTGAAACAGTCTGGGGAATCGGTTATCGTCTTCATCTATAATCTTTACTCTTTTTTTACTATTTATTTGCGTTTGATTAGGATTATTCCTTTATGATAAATGCAGATAAGAAAAAGGAGATGAAAAACTTGAGCGAAATGTTATTGGAAACAAGAAACTTGACTAAGCAATATGGACACCATAAAGCTGTGGACAGTGTCAATATGCATATTAAAAAAGGTGCTATTTATGGTTTTATCGGTCGGAATGGAGCTGGGAAGACAACTTGTCTGAAGATGATCAGTGGACTTTCCAAGCCAACTTGTGGAGAAATCGAGATGTTCGGATACAAGGGAAAGGATTTGCAAAAAGTTCGATCACGGATAGGATGTCTGATTGAGGCACCGGGACTTTATGGAGATATGACTGCATATGAAAATCTGAATATCAAATGCAAGCTGTTTGGAATAAAGAAAAAAAGTTATATTGAAGAAATATTGAGAATTATCGGTCTGGAGGATGTGGGAAAGAAAAAAACAAAACATTTTTCACTTGGAATGAAACAGCGTTTGGGAATTGGTCTTGCTTTGGTTGGAGAACCAGATTTATTAGTTCTTGATGAGCCAATCAATGGATTGGATCCACAGGGTATTGCAGAGATCCGGGATACGATTCAGAGACTTCAGAAAGAGAAGAATATGACAATATGCATTTCCAGTCATATTCTTGAGGAATTATCGAAGATTGCTACTGATTATGGAATTATTCATAATGGAAGTTTATTACAGGAAATTACAAGAGAAGAATTAATAAGAAGATGCAGTGAACGGATAGAGTTGACATTGGATCATCCGAAACAGGCGATTCCGGTGATGGATTCTATGGGATTTACCAACTATCAGGTAACAGATAAAGAGCATATTCATATTTTTGAACGATTGAATGAAAGTGCAGCGTTGAATATGGAACTTGCAAAGTCAGGAATTCCGGTAAAAGGGATTTCCATAACCAGTGAAGAACTGGAAACTTATTTTCTGAATCTGACGGGAGGTGCGGATCATGCTTAATATAATAAAAATGGATTTATACCGGATGCTTAAAACCAAAAGTATGTATGTAATCTGGATCGTACTGGCAGCAATATTATTGATTACAACATCTTTATGCAAGACAGATTATGAGCTTTTGACTGAAAAGGATGCCATGAAACAGGAGCAGGTTACTGAACCTACTGTGGATAATATTAATGTGGGAATGATGGTAACGCTGCCTACGGAGCCGGGAGAAAAGGTGACGGTATATGATATCTTTTTTGCCAATTCCCAAGGAAAATTGTATGCACTGCTTTTGGTGATTTTTACTGTTCTGTTTTCAACAGCGGATATCAGTAGCGGATATATTAAGAATATAGGAGGTCAGGTTAGAAATAGAGGAACTCTGATTTTTTCCAGGGCAATTGCCTTGGCTGTCTTTACGGTACTGACAATGGCAGGTGCATTCTTATTTCAGGCAGCGGCGAATGGTATTTTTTTCGGGGAATTGGAATGGGGAAATACAAAGGCAATTTTATCTTATTTTGTGACTGAACTGGCTCTTCATTATGCACTTGTGCTGATTTGTATGGCGATTGCAATTGTTTTGAAAAATAATGTAATCAGCATGGTCATTGCTGTCTGTCTTAGCATGAATATAATGACCATTGTGTATGGGATGATCAATAGTGCTATTCAAAAAATAGGAATTCAGAATTTCCAGATTTATAAGTATACGATAACAGGAAAATTATCGCTGCTTCCTATGAATCCGAGTGGAAATGAGTGTTTGGCGGCATTTGGTGTGGCAATAGTGTTCATCGTTATGATGATATCAGTAAGCAGCGTTGTTTTTCAAAAGAGGGATATTTAACGGATGTATATCGTAATTGGGATATTAGCAGGAATTATTATCTTACAATTTATTATTATGTGGAAATACCAGCGGCAGGTGAAAGACATCTGCCGCCAATTGGCGTTTATGATGAAACATGACAGTAACATGTTGATTAACCATGAATTTGATGTGGGTGGAATAGGAAAGCTTTCTGACAAGTTGAATGAGCTTCTGGAACTGCGAAGAAAAGAGAAGCAGCATTATCAGGAGAAAGAAGCTCTGATTGCGGACACTTATACAAATCTTTCTCATGATATCCGCACACCACTGACATCTTTGGACGGATATTTCCAGCTAATGGAAGAATGTGAAAATATAGGGGATCAGAAACGTTATTTAAGCATTATCCACGAAAGAATTCATAGTCTGAATGAAATGTTGGAAGAACTTTTTATGTTTACAAAGTTAAAAAACGAATCTTACAGTTTGAAATTGACATTGTGCTGTATGAACCGGATTTTGAAAGAAACAGTTTTTTCATACTATGATGAATGGGTAAGAATGGAAATTCAGCCGGATATTCAGATTACGGAAGAACAGTTGTATATACATGGAAACAGGCAGGGACTCCGCCGTGTTATCCAGAATGTGATAAAAAATGGGCTGGATCATGGAGAAAAGAAGATTAGCATTGTGTTGGAACGTAATCAAAATCAGGCGGTGCTTAGAATCAGCAATCAGGTTACACATCCAGAACAGATTAATATAGATCAGGTATTTGAGCGATTTTATAAAGCAGATATTGCCAGAAGTAAAACATCTACTGGATTGGGACTATCTATTGCAAAGGAGTTGGTTAGTCGGATGGATGGAGAGATTGAAGCAAAAATAGAAAAAAAAGAGTTTATTGTTGAAATGAACTTTCCGATTGTAACCGATGCTAAATAGTATTTTGCGACGTAGAGGGATAATCAATAATTTTTATTTTGTAGGTTTGTCAAACATATGTTACACAGATGCCAGATAATCCTTTAGTACCTGATTTGGGGATTTCCATCCTAATGGACGCATAGGAAAGTTGTTATAATTCCTGCGATTATACACTTTCAACTGTTTGGCAAAGTCCTCAAAAGAATAAAAAGTATGAGTTGCATAAAAACGCTCATTATCCTTTCGGTGGCTTCTTTCATCTTTCCCGTTATGTCGTGGTGTAAAAGGTCGTATAACTTTATAGCGAATCCCATGCTGCTTCAGATGCACCTGAAATAGTGTGGGTTTGTCACGGTGAGTGGTAAAACGATTTGTAAATTCTGCTCCATTATCAGTTTGGATACATTGAATGGGTAACGGAAAGGCTTTCACCAGATGCT
>NZ_QUEV01000014.1:0-58798 GCF_003478225.1 Clostridium sp. AM54-37XD | reverse complement strand
ACAGATGAATGGAATGCCACAGCAGGGCATGTATAATCCACAGATGAACGGAATGCCGCCACAGGGTATGGCACCACAGATGAACGGAATGCCACCACAGGGTATGGCACCACAGATGAACGGAATGCCACCACAGGGTATGGCACCACAGATGAATGAGATGCCACCACAGCAGAATCCTGCACCTGCTCCACAGGCAGGACCTGTACAGGAATCCGTACCTGCAGTTGCACCGACATCCCAGCCGGAAGCGGTTCCGCAGAATGAAGAAGTATCCCGGTAGTGAGTGCATAAGGTCAGAGAAATGCAAAAATCCAGATAAATATCTGCAAAATGCGTATATGACAAAAAGAAGCACAAACTTCAGAAATTACATAAGAATCAGAAAAAGATCTGTTACGGCAGGTCTTTTTTTGTTGCCTGAAAAGGGATAGATAAATGTGTGCAAAACTGACAGATATTAAATGATTGTGTCAAGTTAAGAATGGTAAAAATTAGTTTATTTTCTGCGTATTTACAATGTTTTTTCGGGATGGTAACGTATGGATACGCTGATGGCAGGACATCAGAAAAATGAAAAAAAGGAGAGTGATACAGCGTTTGTTTTTGAGAAGACATTAATGATCCTGTTGGTAAGTGCAGCAGTAGTTCTGGATTTCAAGACATGGAGGATTCCGAACTGGCTGGTATTGATCGGGATGGAAACCGGGATATTTGTGACGATCCAGAGAGAGGGCTGGAGAATGGGAGGCATACAGGTGGTACTTGGTATTGTCCTTCCGGTTGCATTGCTGTTCCTTCTGTATCAATTTGGATTCCTGGGAGCCGGAGATATCAAGCTGTTTGCAGCCCTTGGTGCATTTATCGGAATGGAGGTCTGGCGGATCGTTCTGTATTCGTTTCTGTTTGGTGGGGTTTTGTCTTTGCTGTATATGGTAAAGAATGTATGGATCCCATGGCTGAAGCATCGAAGACGAAGACGGCACCGAAGGAATAAGATCCATTTTTCCATGGCAATATTACTGGGATGTCTGTTGTATTGCCAATGGGGTTGATATTTGAAGAAAGAAGCTGGGAAAGGAGGAAAAAGTGCGGCAGTTAAAACTTGGCATAGTTGGAATGGAATCAAACTATGTGATCGGGTTGATGAATTACATTAATGCAGATAAAAGAAATCCATTCTTCGCAATGGCATTTTCGACAGAAGAACGATTGGAAAATTATCTGAAGGAGCACACATTAGATGCGCTGTTGTATGAAGAAAGCATGATGCCTGTGATCGTAGGACTTCCGGAAGGAAAAAATATTTGTACGATCAAGCTGGCGGAGCAGGCACCGGATAAGACGGAGAAAGAAGCAATTTACCGGTATCTGAGTGTGGAAGAAATACTGAAGCGGGTGTTGAGGATCATAAAAGCGGAGGAGGCAGAAGGAAAATGGGAGTTATTTGCGACTTATGCAGTTATCTCCCCAATCGGCAGGTCGGGTAAGACCAGACTGGCAAAAAGCATCTGCCTGATGGACGAGGTACGTGGTGGGCTGTATATCGGGATGGAAGCATATGGAGAAAGGAAGCAGGAAACTTCGGAGACAGTAACGGATAAGACTTGTGGTATGTCTGAGCTTGCATATTTGATCCGAATACAATCAGGGCAGATTTTTGAATATCTGGATAAAAGTGTGGTTGTGGAAGGAGGGATTAGCATGATCGCGTCACCGGAAGTATATCTGGATATCAGAGAACTGAACCGGTCGGATGTGAGCTGGTTCATAAAGAAGCTGATTGCATATGGACGATACACAACGATCGTATTTGATATTGATGGCAGCGTGCTTGGAGATATTACGATACTTGGTGAGTTCGATCATGTATTTGTTCCGGTTCTGGATGGCGGGTATGCAGAAGAAAAGGTTGCGGCATTTCAAAGATTGTTGGAGAAACAGGAATTACAGAAGGTAGTCATGCGGATGCAGCAGGTCGTTGTACCGGATCATGCATATGACAGTGCGGAGATGATGCAATTGGCGGGAAGGCTGGTGGGGATATAAGCCCAGAGGACAGAAAGAAATTAAAAGAGCACGTTCTGGAAGAACTGGATATGTCTCAGGAGATCATAGATGAGAAGGTTCTGGAACTGATCGACCGATCGCTTCTGGAACATCCGGATATCGGATATGTCAGTCTGGAAGGACGGATTCGGTTGAGAAAGGAATTGTTCAATGCGGTCAGACGGATGGATGTGTTATCAGATTTGTTAGAGGATGACAGCATAACGGAGATCATGATCAATGGGTACGATCAGATCTTTGTAGAGAAAGATGGACGTATTCAGTCCTTTTCCCAGAGCTTTGAGAGCGAAGATCGTCTGGCATCGATTATTCAGCAGATCGTAGCCGGATGTAACCGCTTAGTGAACGAAGCAGTCCCGATCGTAGATGCCAGACTGCCGGATGGTTCCAGAGTGAATGTGGTGCTGCCACCGGTCGCCCTTGATGGACCGACCATGACGATCCGTAAGTTCCCAAAAGAGAAAATGACGATGGAAAGGCTGATTGAACTTGGGGCTTTAGATGAGGAAACTGCCGGATTCCTGAAGCTGCTGGTAAAGGCAAGATACAACATATTTGTATCAGGAGGAACGGGAGCAGGAAAGACGACATTCCTGAATGCGCTGTCGGATTATATACCAAAGACCGAACGGATCATCACGATCGAGGATTCGGCAGAACTGCAGCTGCGTGATGTGGAGAATCTGGTACGGATGGAAACCAGAAATTCCAATGTGGAAGGCGAAAATGCGATCACGATACGGGATTTGATCAAGGCAAGTCTTCGTATGCGGCCGGACCGGGTGATCGTAGGTGAAGTCCGGGATTCGGCAGCGATCGATATGCTGACAGCAATGAATACCGGGCATGATGGAAGTCTTTCGACCGGCCATGCAAACTCAGCATATGACATGATCACAAGGCTGGAATCTATGGTGCTGATGGGAATAGAACTTCCGATGGAAGCTGTTAGGCGGCAGATCGCTTCGGCTGTGGATATTATCATTCATCTGGGAAGACTCCGGGATGGATCCAGAAAGGTAACAGAGATCTGTGAAGTAACAGGAATAGAGAATGGACAGGTTCAGTTGACGTCACTTTATGAATTTGAAGAACAGGCAGAGAAAGGCAGGAAAACCGTTCAGGGATATTTGAAAAAGAAGGCAGCTTTGCAGAACAAGGAGAAATTGAAACGGGCAGGGCTGGAATAGGAAAGGAGGGGCCAGGATGTGAAAACAGATTATACACGATACCGGTTATCTTTGATGGAAAACATTGTTTTTGGAATGGGATATCTGGTTGCGGCAGCAGTGGTATGCATTATATTTTATGATTCATTTCTTCCGCTGATTCTGATGCTGCCCACGGGTGTATATGTGCGAAGGCTGTTTGAAGAATACAAAAGGAAGAGGAGGCAGCAGGAATTATATCTTCAGTTTAAGGATATGGTGCAGGCACTTGCCGCCAGTCTCAGCGTCGGATATTCATTTGAGAATGCTTTTATAGCAGCACATGAGGAGCTGACACGGACATACGGAAAAGATGCGCTGATCGTCCGGGAGCTTGTATTGATCATGCATGAGATCCGCTTACATAAGAACATAGAAGATGTTCTTGCGGATTTTGGAGAACGCTCCGGTATCCGCGAGATCCATAATTTTTCCCAACTGGTTGCTGTGGCAAAAAGGACAGGCGGCAATATGGTACAGATCATGAAAACGACTGCGGCTGGAATTGCCCGAAAGGTAGAAGTGGAAATGGAGATTGCGACTATGATCGCAGCAAAACGGTATGAACAGAGGATCATGCTGGTCATTCCTTTTCTGATCATTGGATATCTTCGTATGGTGAACCAGAGTTATATCTGTATTTTATATGAAGGAGTGGCAGGTCGGATCGTGATGACATTATGTCTGCTGGCAGGAATCATTTCATATTTCTGGAGCAGAAAACTGATCAATATTGGAGTGTGATGGATGATGAGAGAATTAAAAAGACCGGTTGGCAGCTTTCTGTACCGGAAGATACATAGGTTTTTGAATATGAGAACGATCCGGGAACGGATGCGAAAGATCCATGTTGTACCGGAGGATGAACTGACTCGGTTATGTGAGGAATATTGTATCCGAATCCTGTCGAACAGTCTGCTGGTATTTTTTGGAACATTGGTCTTATCCGTTGGTCTGGCAGTATATATGAACCGGACAAAGACTTCGATTGTATTGAACAGGGAATCCTACGGTGGAGATGAAACAGTCACGCAGTTGGAAACAGAGATCAATGGTGAAAAGCAGATGATATCTGTGGATGTGCTTCCGTTGACCTATGATGCAGAGAGCATTGAAGAGGCTTTTGATAAAGGATTTGCTTACATTGATTCCGTATATTTGGGAACAAACGAGAATGCAGATCATATTACGGAGGATCTGGAGCTGATCGATTCTGTTGATGAACTGGGACTCCGGGTTTCATGGGAGATTGAAGATGAAAGCGATATTGTTGATTACCGAGGCGAGATCATTGATCATCGGCTGGATGAACCGGTTCTTGTAAATCTGGTGGCAACTCTGTCTTATGAAGATTTTTCGGCATCCAGAACTATCCTGTAAAGGTTGCAGGCAGGGAAAAGAATGAGACGGAAAAGGCAATAGAGACGATTCAGGAGGCGTTAGATATGCTACAGCGTAAGTCAGATACTTCATCATTGGTTCTTCCGGAGACAGTTGCGGGATATCATCTGCAGCATACCGGTACGATGCGGCTTCCGGTACTGGTATTTGTTCTTGGAGGGATATTCAGTATTTTGCTCGTCTATAAAGAATATTCGGATATACGGACGAAGGAGAAAAAGAGAAATGAGGAGTTGCTTATGGCGTACCCATCTTTTGTGGATCTGATGAGCCTTTATATGGGAGCCGGATTAACGGTGAAGGGGTCTCTGAGTAGAGCTGTGGTGCAAAGTGACAGCCCGGTTCTGGCAGAGGAGCTGAATTATACATTGAATGAGATACAGTCGGGAATTCCGGAAACAGAAGGCTATTACCGGCTGAGCAACCGGCTGGGCCTTCCGGTTTATCAGAAGATATTTACTCTTTTGTCACAGAATATCAAAAAAGGGACAAGGGATATCCTGAATCTGCTGGCAGAAGAGGAGGCTGCTGCATTGCAGTTAAAAAAGGAGCTGGCAAAACGAAAAGGAGAAGAGGCGGGAACAAAGCTTTTATTTCCGATGATTCTTCAGTTAGGAATTGTAATGATCATAGTGATAGCCCCGGCATTGCTGGGATTTTAAAAGAACAAAAAGAAGGAGGAAACGGCAGTGGAATAGTCATTGCTGACAATAAAGAGTATGAGAAATGTGAAGAATTTTTTATTAGATGAAAGTGGAATGGGAGTTGTAGAGATCCTTTTGATCACAGTTGTATTGATCGCCATGGTACTTATCTTTCAGGAGAAGATTACAAGTCTTGTGAACAAGATCTGGACCTCGATCGGTAAGAGTGCGAAGAAGATTTATTAGTAAGGAGACTCTGCAGATTTGAAAAATAACGGACAGATTACAGTATTTTTAAGTCTGGTGCTGGTCAGCCTGCTGGGATTATTTCTGGCAGCAGTTGAGATTACAGGAATCTACATGAACAGGGCACGGGTGGCAGAAGCTGCCCGTGGTGCATCCCTCCATATACAGGCAGAGTACCAGTCCCGGATATTTGATCGGTATCACTTGTTATTACTGGATAAAAGCTATATGGGTTATGGTGAAGGAATGCTGGAGGAACGGGTATCTGATTATATGGACTATACACTCTCCGGCTATGGATTTGCTGTAGAGGATGCCTGCCTGACAGATGTGAGAACGGTGGTTGCTGATGATTGCTATGACTTAAAAAAACAGATAGAGGAATATATGACGCTGTATTTGGAAACAAAGGCACTGGAAACGATAAGTGAAGATCTGGCATATGACAATGCGGATGCTGAAGAGGTAGCAGAGGAGATACGGAATGGAAAGAGCGAGGAAACAGAACAGGAAGGTAACTGGCAGGGAGAGGATCCCAGAAAACTGTTGGAACAGGAGCTTGGGATCGGATTGCTACAGCTCGTTCTTCCATCCGGAAAATCTGTATCACAAACGAAAGTATCCATGCAGGATGTACCATCGACTGCATGTGGAAAGGAAAATGTTCAGGAGAGCATGGACACTTCTTTTTCGGATATTGACCGGTTGGAAGCAGAGCTTGGAAAGGTTCGTGGGACAGGAAAATCGGAATTAGGCACGGATATCAATGGGATTCTTTACGCGATGGAGTGCTTTAAAAATGTTACGGACGCGGAGCTGGATAACTGCGTATTCCAGTGTGAAGTGGAATATCTGATCGCAGGGAAGGACAATGACTATGATAATCTGACCTGTGTTGTAAACCAGATCATACTTCACAGACTTCCGGTTAATATGGCGGTACTGTTATCGGATGCAGAGAAAATGGCGGAAATAAGCAGTATGGCAGCGACACTTGCACTTGTACCGGGCATTACATATGGAGCAGCAAAATATCTGCTTGCAGCCTGTTTTTCCTATGGAGAAACGATACTTGAGATACGGACATTGTTGGCGGGAGGAAAGATTCCCCTGATCAAGAAGGCAGCAGACTGGAAGCTGGATCTTGCGCATATAGGGAATCTCACCAGTGTAGAGCCGGCATCCGGTCAGACAGAAAAAGGACTGGATTATGAAGCGTTTCTGATGCTGTTATTAGCAGAGAAGAATAACAGAATGTACTATCGGATGTGTGATCTGATCCAATTAAATACTGCACTTGTCCAGGATGGATTTCTTATTACAAACTGTGTGGATGCATTTACGATCGATATTGATATTACAAAAGGGAAACGGTCGTATGCAACTTCGGTCAGTGCAGTTTATTAAATATAAAACATAGAAATATCAGATGGAAAGGATGGTGTTATATGCTCTCTTATTATATATTTTGGCTGCAGTCTATTATCCATGCGGTGGCATATTCCATTTCCAAAAATAATAAAATCAAAAGAATTTCTCCGTCTCTCCAAGACCTGAACAGAAAACATTTGAGCAGACAGTATGGTAAGAGAGTGTATAAGACCATTCCTTTCTTTCAGAGGATATTTTGTATATGGAACAGGCAGGAGGGTAGTGCACGGTGGAGGCAGCCCTGATCCTGCCGCTTTTTATCATGGCAGCAGTTGTGTTTTTCTGGATGGGAAATCTGTTGCAGACACGGTTGATCGTCTATGATGCCATGCAGGACACTGCGCAGTGCCTGGCGGAATATCAATATGCGTATTCATATGTACAGGATGAAAAAACAGTGGATTTACCGGGGAACGGTGTCAATGTTCTGACAGCAAAAGAAAGACTGCAGCATTATCTGGATATATCCCCGGTGGATGCTTCCTGTATTGTGGGTGGAACCGGAGGGATTCTGGTTACAAGATCAGCTTACAGTGAAGCAGATGGCTGCATTGATCTTAAGCTGCGATATAAACTGCAGATCAATGTCCCATTTTTTGGAGAACTGACTTGGAAGGTTCAGGAACAGATCCGGCAGCGTGCATTTATCGGTATGCAATTAGAAAATAATGAGACAGAAGAAAATAGATACGTTTATATCACGGAGACCGGAGAGGTCTATCATACCAGCAGAACCTGTTATCATATAAAACTTACGATCCGGCAGATTCCGGATGGAGAGCTTTCTGATAGGTATCAGAATCTGTCTCCTTGTGAGCGGTGTGCGGAGGGCAGGACGACGGATGGAACGGTATATATAACGGAGACGGGAGACCGATACCATCTCTCTGTTTCCTGTTCTGGATTAAAACGAACGGTTATGCGTGTCAAACAAAAGAATGTTGGAAACATACCACCATGCAGCAACTGTGGTAACGGATGAAATTCTTGTAAGGGTGCAGGAACAGGAAAGGTGAAAGATATGAATTCTGGGAAAAAGGATGATCGTGGAACGATCGTGATCGAAATGTGCATTATTATGCCAATCGTGATCACTGTTATATTTGTTGTTATCAATATGATGATTGTGCAGTTGAATAACGGAATTGCAACCGGCGAGGCATATCATGTGGTCTGTAATCGGGAACGATATATGTCTGGAAGTGGAAACAGCGCAGAGGATACATTGAATCAGGCGTTAGATCAGATGGTCAGGCCATCCATGCAGCATCTGGATGAACTGGAAACAAGCGTGCGCTTTCGTCCTTCTGGAAATGCGTTACTTTCCGGTATAACAGGAACCATAGATGCAGTTATCAAATATGAAGAGCTGCACCCGGGAATTGGACTGCTGACAGATAAAAAGGCAACACAGAGAAAAGTAAAGATTGAGAAAGAAATCCGGGATATCAGCAATAATCTCAGGAGGTGGCAGTTGTATGGAAAAACATTATGACACTGATGGGATAAATGTATATCTGATGCTTACCGACACCGATTATCAGGTCTCCTATGAAACCAAAATGCTTCAGAACAACTTCATCCCATATGTTCTTCCATTTAACGTGATGTTCATAGATGGAGATGCGATTCCTTGTTATGAGGTTAACGGACTGACAGAATTTGCAGTAATAGAGCAGACGATCACGATAACTCCGGTGCTTATATTACAACTGTTTCAGGAACTGGTTATGGTATTTCACCAGCTTGGCAGATATTTGCTGTCCGTTAATAATCTGATCCTGGTGGAAGATTGTATCTTTTATGATATAGCGCAGAAATGCTTTGGTTTTATCTATCTTCCGGGATATCAGAGTGGGGTCCGGGAGCAGATGCGGAGGCTGTTAGATCAGATGATATGCAGGATGGATCATGCAGACCGGGCGGGCAGTGACCGGGTATATGATCTGTATCAGAAGATCATGGATGCAAATTATGATCTTGAAAAGCTGGTAGATTTTTTTACAGAATTCCGCACGGAAGAAAGCGGCGATACAGATGGTACGGGAAATACAGATATATATAGAACGGAAGAAACGGGCAAAACTGAGGAAGAGGAAGAGGCAGCAGGACTGGCTGCATTTTTGAGAAAAGAACCAAACCGGAATAAATGGAAGAAATCGAACCGGAACAGGACGATAGTACAGAGTGACATTGACGATGATAAGACATCGGTTCGGACGATCGTGTATAAGACGGTCGTTATTGCCTGTATGCTTGCAACGGCGTTGTTTGGGATCAGCTATGGATGGATGCAGTACCGGGCAAATGGACGGATCCAACATATGAAACCTTTATTCGGTGTATGCATCTTACTGGCAGTGGAATTATTTGTCTGGATGGAGCTGTTCTTAACAGATCAGACTGAAAAAGAAGAGGAGGTTGTTGAACCTTGTATACAGGAACAGGATATAACTATATTTCCGGCAGCAGCGGATGGAAATGGACAACCCACAGCCGGTGATACACAACAGGAGACAACCATACTTCCGGCAACCGATCCGGTATGCATGTTAGTTCCGGTTGGAGGGCAAGCGGAAGCTACATCGAATCCGGTGATCTGTCTGGATACACTTCCAAGATTGATTGGACGTGGGGATATGGCAGATTTTTGTATTTCCGATAAGTCTGTGAGTCGGGTTCATAGCAGGATCCGATATGTCGATCATAAATATGTACTGGAGGATATGGGTTCGACAAATGGGACATATGTAAATGGTTATCCACTGCGAGTGGACTATCCGGCAGTGGTATTGCCCGGAGATATTATTTCATTTGGGAATATAGAATATGAGCTGCGGGCTCAAATATAGGAAGGAGGAAACAGCTTTTTCTGGGAAGCTGACAGAAATATATGAAACAATACGGAAATAAAATTTTACTGATCGTACTGGTGGGAATTCTTCTGCTGATAAATCTGCCATTCCATGCGATCCTTCAGACAGCATCCATGGGAGGAGATGCGGAGCAGGCGGTAACGCAGTTGTTTGAAAAGAATGCGACAGCAACGGATACGGATGCAGACAGGGCAACTCCGGAGGATGCAGACAGAGCAACTGTGGAAGATGCAGATGGGGTGGCTGCGAAAGCTGTAGATGGGGTGGCTGCAGAAGATACCGACAGAGCAACCTCGGAAGATGCAGATGCGATGACCACGCAGGATATAGCATTATCATATGAAGATCAGGCAAAACAGATCGCTACGATCTCAGATGCTATATCGAGAGATGTATATACTCCGGATATGAAAGTAGAAATAAAGAAAGAGAAAAAGTCGTATATATTTAATATAGATGCATTGGCGACGGTAATGTCCTTTCCGATGTTATATTCAGAATTTGTCGTTGGATACAGACTGGGAAGAACAAAAGCGGGAGATACCTGCAGAGATTTCCGGATCTTCAGGTATCATAGTATTACGGATTGTGAGAAGCTGTTTTCCGTATATTGTGGAGACAAGGAGCTGGATGTTCCGTGGTATGGAGAATATGTTTCGGATGGAAAGCATTTGCAGGGAACAGCAGCAACTGTATACAGTGATGATACGACAGATGGTTATATACATGCAGGCAGCGGACTGTTAACAGCCGATATCCGGAAAGCATTGTATCAGGGATATAAGAACAGGCAGTCTCAAAGCGCATTACAGGATAATCTGAATGCTATCCGGCATCATGGAAAAAGCATGAGCGGAGAAGTTCCATATACGAGAGCACAGGCAGAGATCCGGATCGGAACAGAAACTCCAAAGACAGAGCAGATTGATATATCACCGGGGCAGCCGGAGACGCGATGGAAATA
This sequence comes from Clostridium sp. AM54-37XD, assembly GCF_003478225.1. NCBI lineage: Bacteria > Bacillati > Bacillota > Clostridia > Eubacteriales > Clostridiaceae > Clostridium > Clostridium sp. AM54-37XD. Next base: position 47,958 of record NZ_QUEV01000014.1, on the reverse strand, counting down.
CCGGTATACCATACACATGGAAGAAGAGAGTTTGTTAAGCACTGTGTCTCCGGATGGAGTATATGCAAAAAGAACGAAGATGCGTACGGTCACAGGAGGTCAGAATGCGTTTCGTATCATAGTGCCGGATACAGATATTAAACTGTGGGTATGTACGGACTGGAAAGGTTCGATTGCAGATACGGACTGGAAAGCATACCGGTCAGGAGAAGAAGCTGTATTAAAGGCAGGAAGCAGATATTTCTTTACTGCCGGTACGGATAAGAAGGGTGTGAGCAGACTGTCAAAGACCTTTGCCGAACGGGATGGGTTTACAGCTTATGCTGTCTGCCCGGACAACAAAGAGATTCAGACCTGCTTTGCAGGTGTGCTTTATGAATATGCAATGGAGATGGTGATTAACTGGGGAAGTGAATTAAAAACCGGAAAACTGCATCTGACAAAGCTTGGTGATGGTTCCTTGAATAATCTGAAAGGAATAAAATTTTACCTTTATAAACTGGACGAGCCATTTGCAGATCTGTCAGAGGGGAAAGCGGTAAAGATCGGAACATATACGGTTAATTCCAAAGGAAAAGGTGTGCCAACTTATATTACGGAAAAAGGCAGATTTTATGGAGCAAAAAGTAATTATGCCGGAGAGGATATAGATGGATCCACATGCCGGAATATCTACAATCTGCCACCGGGCTATTATATGCTGCATGAGGATGCTGAACTGGCACTGGCAAGAGGATATCTGCCCGCGATAGACCATTATTATGAAATTACAGATAACCAGCTGGAATATGAGTTTGTCATTCAGAATGTCCGGGGCGGGCTCAGTCTTCAAAAAACCAGTGACTCTCCGGAACTTACAGGAGCAGATGGCAAAACGGATGCATATAGTCTGCAGGGAGCCAGATATAATGTGTATAAGGTTGGGAAAAAGAATGATACATCAACCGATGCTTATGTCTGCACCTTTACAACCGATGCATCCGGAAAAGGAATTGTTACAAAATATAATTCGGATGCAGGATATTATCCGGTATATGGTTCTGATAACCGGATATATGAAGTGCGCGGAGTTCCGGTTGGTTGCTGGTATTACATTGCGGAAACAGGGAAAAAGAAAGGGTGGAATGGAAATGAATATTCCTATGCCGGAGGTTATATTGTAAATAAAGAGGATAAAAAAGCGGCTTCCTACTATCAGAAGTGGATCTATCTGGATAAGGAGGATGGTGGAATCGGAGTTTCAGAAAATTTGGAGAAATATCCCAAGCAGCAGATCGATGTACTGGAATCGCCGATTACGATCGGAATTCAGCTTCATAAAAGCAGTGCGATGAAAGAAATTTCCGATATGGGTGGATATACATTTGCCGATATTCAGTATCAGGTATACATGGCGGACAAGAATGGAAGGCCGGGAACCGGAAATCTCTATGTAGGTACATTTACAGTGCAAAAGGATGGAACGGGAATTGTTACAGATATAAACACGAAATTTATTCCGACCGGAGGAAATAAAACGATCGTTTCGCTTAAGAAAAAAGGGACAGATACGATCTCCGGACTACCATGTGGAAGCTATTATGCAAAGGAAACAAAAACAAACCGCTATTACAGGCTGAATACAGATCCGGTAAAAAAAGAATGTCTGTCCAGTGGCGGAAGAGAAACAGGAAAAAAAGAGATCGAGCATGTGATCGAAGTTACAGATCAGCCAAATACCGGAGAACTGTATCTGGAAAAGAAGAGCGCCGGTGAAGAATGGACGGATGAAAATACAGCATATTCGTTATTACATGCAGAATATAGTGTTTATATGGTGTCAGGAAAGAATGCTCCATATAAAGAAGAAAATCAGGTTGGCATATTTACGACAGAAAAAATGAATGCGGCAAATACCGTGATCGGAATACCGGAGATTAGGAATTCCTGCGGAACCGGAAATGCATTCCGAATGATATCAGGAGAGGTCGTTTCCATTCAGGCAGATAAGAGTAAGCATTGTTTTACCGGATTGCCATTTGGCTGGTATGCAGTAAAGGAAAAGCGTGCTCCAAAAAATTACAAACTGGATGCGGATGTGCATTATATTTGTATATCCCCGGATACGGTGGAAAACAAGATTAATGCAACCATGCAGCTTGCAGAGAAAGAAATGGTATATCAGGGAAAACTGTCACTAACAAAATATGACAGAGAGAATGGAACCGGAACTGTAAAATATGGAGCATCTCTTGCGGATGCAGTCTTTCAGGTGCGGTATTATAAGGGACTCCTGCAAAAAACAGAATTGGCAGCATCTGCTGCATACCGAACCTGGTATATTAAGACAGTATATAACGAGCAGACCGGAAGTTATGAGGCAAAGCTGGATGCAGCTTATCTTACCGGACAGAGTGATCCTCTATTTACGGATAAAAAGACAGGTGCAGTAATTCTTCCGGCTGGAACCGTGGTCATAACAGAATACCAGCCACCAAAGGGGTATATGCTGCCGGGACATGGACAGGGGTATATCGAAGTAACCGGACTGACAGGAGAGAAACAGCAAATTACCGGAAATGAAATTGTACTTCATCTGGATGCAGGAAATCCGAATAAAGAGCTGCAGACTTTTTCTGTGGAGAGTGGGAATGTCATAGAAGCGGAACTGATAAAGGTGTACGAGCAGGCAGAACGGGTGGATATTGCATTTGACAAGATCAATGCAGGAACCAGAGAATCCATGCAGGGAATCGTATTTCGTATTTCGTTGCTGGATGAAGCAGGAAATCCTGTTGAGAGCCATATTGCGGTAACCGGAGCAAATGGACGTTTTGATTCGGCCGGACGCAAGGAAAGTGGTAAATTCAATATCAATGATGTTATCTATGAATACAACCAGACGCAGGAAGAAAGTGCATGGAAGGAATATGATATGACAGCCGGGATCTGGTTTTGTGGAGATGAGAGTACACAGAGGGAAGTTTTCGATGAAGATATTATGGCAGACGGAGCTACAAAAAGCGAAGAAAACACATCCATAAGAGAAGCTTCAGAAACAGAAAAAGCGGATCTGGGAGCGTTGCTGCCGGGAACTTACATGATCGAGGAGCTGCCTTGTAAAGGTAACCGGGGATTTGTAATAATGCAGCGTCAGATCGTGGACATTGATAATGCAGAGACAATCCGGGAGCTTGGTACATATGAAAATCAGTCTTCGGAAGATACAACAGAACAGACGACAACCGAAACCACGACCGGGGACACAACGGAGACAACAACCGAAGCTACGACCGGGGACACAACGGAAACCACAACCGAGTCTACAACCGAACAGACGACGGAGATCACGACCGAATTGACAACAGAAACCACAACTGGGGAGACAACCGAGATTACGACCGAGGACACAACGGAAACCACAACCGAGTCTACAACCGAACTGACGACTGAACAGACGACGGAGATCACAACAGAAACTACAACAGAGCTGACGACCGAACCGGACACCGGGGACAGGAAGAAACCACCGGTCAGAACCGGTGACTCGTCAGGAGTGATCCTGTTTTCATATATCGGGTTTGGAGCAATGCTTGGCGCAGTAATTCTTGTGATCATAAAAAGACGGCAGGGAAAACATGGAAAAGATAGACCGGGAAACAGGGAACATTGACAGAATGAAAACGGTACTTTTAAAATTATATAATATGGCTCGTTCGTGAACTTCATGTTCATCTCCAATGCCGGATGCCTGAAACAGAGGCGTCCGGCATTTTTACTATATAGAAAAGGCTGCCCTGTAAAGTAAATAAGTGCGCTATTATGGATATATTATTTAAAAGAGGACAAAAACTAATAATTGCTATCAATCACCATTTCGGATATAATATCTTTAGTTGTATTTTGGAGGAAACCGTCATGTCTTATATGGCATTATATCGTAAATGGAGACCGGATACTTTTGAAGAAGTAAAAGGCCAGGATCATGTTGTAACAACACTAAAGAATCAGATTATAAATAACAGGATCGGACATGCATTTCTCTTCTGCGGAACAAGAGGAACCGGAAAGACATCGATAGCAAAGTTGTTTGCAAAAGCAGTAAACTGTGAGCATCCGGTAAACGGAAGCCCATGCAATGAATGTGCGGCATGTCGTGCGATCGCAGATGGATCATCTATGAATGTGATCGAGATTGATGCAGCATCAAACAATGGTGTGGATAATATCCGTCAGATCCGGGAGGAAGTACAGTATTCACCATCAGAAGGAAAATATAAGGTATACATTATAGATGAGGTTCATATGCTGACACAGGGAGCGTTTAATGCTCTGTTAAAGACATTGGAGGAACCACCGTCTTATGTCATTTTTATACTTGCAACAACAGAATCCCATAAGATTCCGATCACAATATCTTCCAGGTGTCAGAAATACGAGTTCCGGCGGATCTCGGTGGAAACAATCAGTGACCGTCTGATGGAGCTGCTTGGAAGAGAACAGATTGCGGCAGAGAAAAAAGCAATTGATTACGTTGCCAAGGCTGCAGATGGATCAATGCGTGATGCACTCAGTATTCTGGATCAGTGTATCGCATTCAACATTGGCAAGGAGCTTACTTATGAAAATGTACTGGATACGATCGGAGCAGTTGATATCGATGTATTTGCCAGATTGTTAGATTGTGTGATTCGGCTGGATGTTGTCGGTGCCATCGATCTGGTGGATGAGGTAGTATGGCAGGGACGGGAATTGTCCAGATTTGTATCAGAATTTACATGGTTCCTTCGAAATGTATTGTTGGTGAAGGTTTCACCGGAGGCTGATCAGAAGCTTGATATGTCGGCGGAGAATCTGGAACGGTTAAGACAGCTTGCTGCACAGCTCGAAACAGATGCACTTATCCGGTATATCAATATATTTTCGGATACCTCTGCAAATATCAAATATGCAGTACAGAAGCGTATTGTTTTAGAACTTGCAGTGATCAAATTATGCAAGCCTGAGATGGAAACCGATTACAGCGCGCTTCTTGACCGGGTCAGAGTTCTGGAACAGAAGTTAGAGAATGGAGCCGCCGGATCGGTGGTTAGCGGGAATAATAACGGTGAAGGAAGCTCGGCATCGGCAGGCGTTACAGCATTGGCAGGCGAGGCAGTGCAGGGAGCCGGAGCAGTATCACAGGAACTGCTGGATCAGATCTGTGCAAGACTGAAGCAGGAAGGAATGCAGATAGGAAATGCACCTGCGATGGGAGGTGCAGAGATAGAAGCGGCATCGAAGAAGCTGTCCGAGCAACTGAAAAAAGAACTTCCGGAAGCAAATTACAATGAATTAAAAGAATTCGTAGAACAATGGGATATCATTATGGAAGGATATCAGAATATTACGAAGAAGTTTCTGGAAAAAGCAAGGATCAATATGAACGAAGCCAGAGATGGTCTGTATCTGGCATATGTCCAGAATGAAGAGAACAAGCAGGCAATCGCTTATTTTGAAGGAAAAGAGCGGATGGCGGCATTGCGAGAGCACATCGAACAGGTGACCGGCAGACAGGTGAAGATCGAACTGAAGGTCGTGTCGAAGAATAGTGAAGCGGCACAGGAGATCGAGGCGAATGACTTGTCGAAGATTAATTTTGCTATTCAGTATGAATAAAAATATAAAAAAGAGCTAAGAATCAAGGAGGATATATAAGATGGCTAAAAGAGGCGGCTATAACATGGGTATGATGCCTGGCAATATGAACAACTTAATGAAGCAGGCACAGAGAATGCAGAAGCAGATGGAGACAACAACCAAGGAGCTGGAGGATAAGATCTATGAATCTTCCGTTGGTGGCGGCGTTGTAACAGCAAAGGTTTCCGGTAAGAAAGAACTGATGGAGATCAAGCTGGATCCGGAGGTTGTTGATCCGGATGATATCGAGACATTAGAGGATCTGATCATTTCTGCAGTAAATGAAGCATTCCGTATGCAGGATGAAGATTATCAGGAGAATATGAATAAGATCTCCGGCGGTATGGGTCTTGGAGGCTTACCGTTCTAATGGATATATATGGTGGAGAAGTAAACCGTCTGATCGAAGAGCTTGGCAGACTTCCCGGTATCGGAGCAAAGACAGCACAAAGGCTGGCATTTTATATCATCAGTATGCCGGAAGAACGAGCACAGGCACTTGCCGATTCAATCGTAAATGCAAAGAAGAAGATTCGATACTGCAATAACTGTTATACGATCACAGACAGTGATCTTTGTCCGATCTGCAGATCTGCAAATCGGAATCATAAGGTGATCATGGTGGTAGAAACACCGAGAGATCTTGCAGCATATGAGCGGACGAATCAGTACGATGGTGTATATCATGTTCTTCATGGAGTGATCAATCCGGCACTCGGAATCGGACCTGCGGATATCAAGATCGCAGAACTGATGAAGCGGTTGCAGGGGGATGTGGATGAGCTGATTATTGCAACAGGCTCCGGTCCGGAGGGAGAAGCAACGGCGATGTATATATCAAAGCTGGTCAAACCGGCAGGGATCAAGGTCAGTAGGATCGCAAGCGGTGTACCGGTTGGCGGAGATCTGGAATGTATTGATGAAGTGACACTGCTCCGGGCATTGGAAGGACGCGTATATTTATAGGGACAATTAAATAGCATTTTACATAAAAAAGAAGAAAGAGGTGTTTAGGGATGTTGCGAGTTGGATTACTTACCAGTGGTGGCGATTGTCAGGCACTGAATGCAACCATGCGTGGTGTAGCAAAAGGATTGTACGAGTTATTTGATGAAGTAGAGATCTATGGTTTCCTGAATGGATATAAGGGCTTGATGAGAGCACAGTATATCAAGATGATGCCGGATGACTTCTCAGGCATTATGACAAAGGGTGGAACGATTCTTGGAAGTTCCAGACAGCCATTTAAGCTTATGGGTGAGCCTACAGAGGATGGTCTTGATAAGGTGAAATCCATGAAGGACACATATAAAAAACTCAAACTGGACTGTTTATGTGTATTAGGAGGAAATGGTTCCCAGAAGACAGCAAATCTGTTAAGTGAAGAGGGCTTAAATGTAATTGGTCTTCCAAAGACGATCGATAATGACCTCTGGGGAACCGATATGACATTTGGTTTCCAGAGTGCGGTAGATGTGGCAACACAGACGATTGACTGTATCCATACAACAGCAGCATCCCATAACCGTATCTTTATCGTAGAGATTATGGGTCATAAGGTTGGCTGGATCACATTACATGCCGGTATTGCAGGTGGAGCAGATGTTATCCTGATCCCTGAGATTCCGTATGATATCAAGAAGGTATACGAGGCAATCGACAAGAGAACAAAGAATAATAAAGGATTTACGATTGTTGCAGTAGCAGAAGGAGCAATCTCCAAAGAGGTTGCAGAGCTTCCAAAGAAGAAGAGAAAAGAAGCAATTGCAAATTCTCCGTATCCATCTGTTGCATATGAGATGGCGGACAAGCTCAAGGAGTTCACAACACAGGATATCCGCATTGCGATTCCTGGTCATACACAGCGAGGCGGAAGCCCATGTCCATATGACAGAGTGATTTCATCCAGATTCGGGGCAAAGGCAGCCGAGCTGATCAAAGCAAAGGATTTTGGAAAACTCGTTGTATTCAAGGACAATAAAGTAACTGCGATTCCGTTATCAGAGTCAGCAGGAAAACTCAAATATGTATCTCCGGACGATGATACCGTTCTTGCAGCAAAGACATTAGGTATCTCATTTGGTGATTAATTTCAGTTCAAATAAGAAATGGCAGTAACATAATCTCTCTGTCTGCATATATACTATATAGGAATAAGAATGCAGGCAGGGAGATTTATATGCAGAATGAATTTAAATACATTCCATATGACAGAAAGGATACGAATATCCGTGGATTGATAAAAAATGGAAATGTATATAATCTGACACGGAGCATGTCGGGGCTTTTGCTGCCGGATGATCCAAATGAGGAACAGTCAAGAGCAGAAAAGGACTGGGCCTATCTGAAGGAAATGTATCCGGAACGGGTACGGCGTATCAGTGCAATGGTGGAAGAAGAATGTGATAAATTAGAATATGCAGGAAGCCCGATGTTTGCGGAATATCCAGATCCGGAGGTGATCCGTAAGATCGCACGGGATGTCTATGCAGAGCTTCCGGATCCATATGTAGATATTCATCTGGATATGGAGGCTGCGCCATCTGAACCACCGTATGTTCCAAAAGGAAAAGGCTGTGGTAACTGCATGATGCGGAATCTGATAGAAACATTGATCTGTAATGAATTTTACTGTAGACGGGAACGCTACAGAAGATGTAGGAGACGATTTTACCTGTGAAGAAAATAGGAACACTTGTTATAAGAATAATAGTAATGGCAGTTTTCTTTGTGATTACTATTTTTTTAGTTGATAAATTTCAGAATAGACAGTATAAGAATCTGGCAATGGAGATGGAAAATGCCACCTTGCCTTTAGTATATGTAGACTATGAGGGCAGATATATCAACTGCCTTCATGGCTATACAACCGTAGTCGATACAACGATGCTTCGTGACTGTATTACTCCGGTGACAGATGACAAAAAAGTAACGTTTGCAGTAGATGACAAAAATGGTTATGCAAAGACCTACAGCTATGAGCTGCGGTCGATCTCAAGCGATTCTCTGATCGAGAACGGAGATCTGACATCCGATACAGAGGAGAATGGATACCGGATATTTGATATTGATATCCGTATGGATATCAAGCCGGATACGGAATACATGCTGATATTCAAATTAGATGGAGCGGATGGACAGACCGTACGCTACTATACCCGTATCGTTGTAAATGACAATTATCATGCGTCCGAGCTTCTGGACTTTGTGGAACAGTTTAATGCTTCGACATTTGACTACGAGGCAAATGAAGAAGGATCCTTTATCTATCCATACATGCAGGCATACAAAGGACAGGATGATGACAGCCTTTCTATGGGACATCTGAATCTGACAAGCAGCTACAAAGAGCTTGTCTGGAGTGGAGTGAATCCGGTTCGGATAACTTCGATCATTCCACAGATCAAGGAAATTGATGTCAATTATGCAGTAATTGAACTGGATTATGTGACCATGGCAGAAAACACCGATGGCGAGTCAGATTATTATTCGGTCAGGGAATATTATCGTGTCAGCTATAAAGAGCCAGAGACAGAAGACGATACAGAAACAGCCACCGGAGCAGAGGATGCTGAAGCATCAGAGGATACCGGGGAAGCAGATAACGCAGGCACAATATCCGTTATGAACTTTGATCGTTATATCGACGAGTATTTCAACCGGACAGGTGTCGATAATAAAAATAATGTGTATGAGATCGGGGTTGTTCTTGACGAAAAGCTGGATTATCGTTACAGCTCAGATAATAAGAAAATCGGTTTTGTCAGAAACGGACAGCTCTGGCTGTATAATTATTCAGAAAATCAGATCTCCATGGTATTTGGATTCTGGATGGATGATGTGGAAAATGTCAGAAACACATACAACAATTATGGTATCAATATGATCTCCATGGACGATGATGGCAATATGATATTTGCAGTATATGGCTATATGAACCGTGGTGCTCATGAAGGAAAGCTGGGAATCAGTCTGTGTTCTTACGATGCAGCAGAGCAGGAGGTTACGGAGCTGGTATTTGCAGAATGTAATGAACCATATGCAGCCATGAAAGATGAAGTGTCCAGACTGACCTATTATGATGGAACAAACTTTTATTTTATGCTTGGCAACAAGGTGAACTGTATTAACGTGGAAGCAAAACAGTTATCCTATTATGTAGATCATGTATCGCTCGATCATGTATATGTATCCGATGATATGCAGGTAATGGCATATGATTCATCGGATCAGGCAGCCGATAATGCGACATTGACGCTGGTTAATTTTGCAACCGGACAGACCTATACGCTGGATGCGGGAGCAGGAAAGAGTCTGGTCTGCTATGGATTTAAGAACCGGGATCTGATATATGGGATCTGTAATACGGCTGACAGTGATATTTCTATAGATAAAGATTCCTTTGCAAAAAAGAATCTGAGTGAAAAGGTATACAGCCGGATCCCATCATACAAATTATTTATCGTGGATGAAAATGGAAACCAGATCAAAGAATATCAGAAGGACGACAATTATATCATAGATATCAGCGTAGAGGATGATCTGATCTATATGACCAAAGGATCCAAGAAAACAGACAGATTCCGGTTGGCAGAGGATGACTTTATCACCTATAAAGAAAGCGACGATGTAAAACGAGTTGATATCACGACAAAAACAACATCAGGAATTGCGAAGCTGTATTTTACAGTACCGTCAAACATATATCTGACCTATATTCCGTATCTGAATATCACAAAGAACACGGTGGGAGATCGTTCATCAGATATGCTGATCACGGTAGAAGATGAATATGCAGGCTATATGGTATATGATAATCTGGGACTGACCGGAATCTATGAAAAGGCAGGAGATGCAATCAACTGGGCAACGCAGATCGCAGGTATTGTTGTTTCCAAGGATGGAGAAATCGTATACAGCAGTCGGAGATGCAGGCTTATAATACGATCGCATCGTCAATCTATCACCAAAGCTCCGGCAGTGTGGATGCATCCTTGTGGGATTGTGTATATATGACACTGATCTATGAGGGTGTGACTGATCTCACATATGAAGATATGAAAGCATCCGGTACAGATCCGGTACAGGTGCTGACAGAGCTTGGAAAATATCCGGGAGCAGATATTTCAGGAATCTCGCTGGATCTGGTATTTGGATATATCAGTAATGGTATTCCGGTTATCAGTCGTATCAATGATGGAAGATATGTAATGGTCGTAAGCTATAACAGTGAAGCGGTTCGTTATTATGATCCGGTACTGGATACAGAAGTCCGGGTATCAAGAAAAGAATATGAAGCTGCCATGAGTCAGGGAAATAATGAACTGTATTCCTATGTTCAGGAGTAGAAATAAAAAGATATACAGAAAAACAGATCCGTCGGAGGACATCATTGTTTTTCTGTATAAGACAAAAAGAAAAGCTGCCGATTCCGGCAGCTTTTCTATATTATGATAACAACGTTCTGTGTGGATTACTCCTCTGAAATTGTTCCAACAGGACATGAACCTGCACATGCACCACATGAAATACACTGTGAACCATCAATAACGAAAACACCACCGTTATCGCTAATAGCTCCAACAGGGCATGAACCTGCACATGAACCACAACCGATACATGAATCACCAATTACGAATGCCATATGATTGTCCTCCTTTTAGTAATAATAATCACATCTCGTTACCTATTTTAAATCAAAAAGTTTCTTATATCAAGTGAATTGAGATGATTTGTAAAAAATTAGTTCCTGCTAACTTGAGTCTGCCTATCTTTTCCTATAAAGGGATAGACATTTAAAAATGTGTATACTATAATGGTGAAGATATTTTTAAAATCGAAAAATGTCATATCAGATTAAGAAAGATTATAGGAAACAGGAGGAAATATACACATGGCAAAGATCAGTAAAGATATGCTTATAAATGATATTTTAGCAGTAGATGCAGGAAATGCAGCAATTCTTATGGCAGCAGGTATGCATTGTATCGGATGTCTTGCAGCAGCAGGTGAAACTCTTGAGGAAGCAGCAGCCGTTCATGGTCTGGATCCGGTAGAGCTTGAACTTGAGATCAATGACTACCTTGCAAAGAAAGAAGAACAGGCACAGGCATAATTCATATAGAATATGTATCTGGCCAGACGAAAAATACGGCGGAATCCAATGAAAAAAAGGATCCGCCGTATTTGTTTTGTCAAATCAGTTTTCTTAAAAATTACAGAGCAGACAGAGTCTGAACTGCTTCCTCTTCAATGATCGTTTTAAAATGCTCTTTGAAATGATATGGCATGGCATCTGTTATTTTCTGTGCTGTGCCGTATTCTCCAAGAATGTAACATACCCGGTTGAATTCGGGAATAGTATTCTTATCATTTGTAAATAACAGATAAAAACGTTTATTAACCGGATTCTTATAGAGTGTGTTGCTGCTGAAGTAAAAACTTGCAACCTGTTTGGATGCGTTGATAACGGTATTTAACGAGTCGAATACAAGCAGTCTCGTTAAAGTCTGTGGAGCATCCTCTTCCTGTTGTGTCTGTTTTACAGGTGCTTTTGCGCTGGATGGAATATCGGTTGAAATCTCGATATTCTTACCTGCAAGACCTGTCAGATTATTTACAAAACCTTCCAGAGCATTAAAAATTGCCTCCGGAATCTGGGATTCATCGCCATTTATACCGATATCGATATGACCGGATATTACATTATCATCAGATGGGGGATAGTCCTCATCTTCGTATTCATCATCCATATCATCGTCATAATCGGTGTCGTCATCGTCATTATTTCTGGTAAATCTGGAAAAACGTGTATCCAATTCTTCCGGATCTTCTACCTTTGTGACAATTAAAATAAGACAATCTGATGAAATCGGTATAGCTTCGATCATCAGTGGTATATCATCAACCTCAAATCCGAGTTCGTTTGATGCCTGCTGCATCATCTCACGAAACAGTTCTTTTGCTTTTGGAGATCCATAAGCCAGCTCGGAAATCTTTAATTGTTTGTCTGCTAAATCTGCTTTATTCAAAGTACATCTGATCTGATTTTCACTTAAGCGTTCAATCTTCAATAGAATCACCCCATTTCTGATAGAATACCCATGAAGGGTAGAAAATAAGTCATACAATTGTGTATTAAAACGCACCTATAGTTTACCATATTTAACTGACAAGTAAATAGGATATAATGTGAAAAATTCAAAAATAATTTATAAAATCCTGTCGAATATGAATAAAAAATAATTCCACAGTATAAATTATGTATATATGGATCAGAATGTGAAAATGAGCAGAATAGGACAGAAAATATCAGAAAAGATTAATTTTTCATAAAGTGATTGGCAGGCGTACAAATATAATGTAATATAAGAGCAGACATCTTATGAACCCTTCATCGGTTCGCTGCAGACAGATTCCGGTCTGCATAATTCCGTTTCTGGCAGACAGATATTGCTTATTACATATAGATATGAAAAGAAACACGAAAACAATGGTGTATTTGTGCCATTGGTTTGTATATAAGATTAATATTGACACATCACAGCACGAATATGTAAAAAAGCAAATGGGAATAAAATGAAAAAATGTATCGATAAAAAAGAACCGTTACATTCATGCACAAAATAACAGTGGCAGGGGTTACAGCCCCCTGCCTATTCTGTGCCCGCCTGGATATGATTAACAAGCCCATCTGCGATCGCAGCGGCAACCTGTTTTTGATAGTCTGGAGTATTTAAACTGCTGCATTCATCCGGATTACTTAAAAAGCCACATTCAACGATAACAGCAGGACAGGGGCTTTTTTTCAGAATAAGATAGTCCAGATTACCTTTGACCGGACGCTCATTATCAGAATCGAGGATCGCATGGATCGAGGCCTGGATTGATTTTGCAAGCTGTTCACCGTCTGAAGAATTCGCATAGTAAAAAACCTGAGCTCCATGTACGGAAGAATCAGAAAAGCTGTTCTGATGGATACTGATAAAAAAGTCGGAGTTATGGGATGCCACAATCTCAATCCGATGATTCAGATCGGATGTCTTTAAGCTTTCGGCAGTTTCTGTATTCAGTGAGGAGTCATCCGTTCTGGTCATATAGACTTCAAAACCGAGAGAATCCAGAATCTCTTGCAGATAAGAAGCAATCTGAAGATTAATGTCCTTCTCCTTTGAATCGTTAATTCCTATTTTCCCAGGATCGTATCCGCCATGTCCGGCATCGAGTGTGATAATATAGCCGGAAAATGCAGTTTCTGTGGTGTCACTTTGTGTTTCGTCATTTGGATCAGACTCTGAATCTCTGACACCCGGCAGCGTGGCTTTATTATCCAGATCGGACTGAGGTGATTTTGACGATATTGGATACAATAGCAAAAATACAGAAAGAGAGCAGATAAATACAAGGAGTAGAAGAAGATAACGATTTAGTTTTGGAATAAGAGACCGGAGTTCAGGTTTCATAAAAGGATCACCTGTCAGAATTCTTCTTTCTATAAATATGCAGAAACATTCCGGTCAATGCCTGTGGATTTTGTTGACATTCCGCATACAAGGCTATAAGATAAACTATGTATGTTCTATATTGGATCTGCTCGGACGTGTCTTTAAATGTCCGATCAGGGGGAAATTCGGTGAGAATCCGGTGCAACCGCCATTACTGTGTTAAGATCATAAGATGGTCTTTCAGTCAGAATACCCGCAGATTTATTCTACATACAGCTTTTGGGCGAGGGAAAAGCAAGATTTAATTCCCAGCTTATAAAAAATATACAATAGAAGAAAGGAATCGAAACGAATGAAACGAATCAGGACACTGGTGCTTTCGTTTTTATTTGCGTGCGCAGTTTTATTCGTGCCATTTGCAGTAAATGCAGGTTATGGTATTCAGAATGTTGCGGCAGCGGAAGAAGATGAAAGTACGACCGATTATAGCACAAAATATGTTGTGCTGTCTCTTGAGGGCTTTACGATCGGACAGGGATTTTATATCACACCGACTCGTATGTCTTATGAAGAGATTGGAAATGTCTGGAAACAGGAAGGGATAGACATTGATCTGTCTAAATTGACCGTTTCACAGGCAACTTATGCATTTTTCAAGAAAGCAGGACTTCAGACAGAGCCTGCAGGATCAAGTGCCTATAATGACAGCAACTTTTATCTGGCAAATATCAAAGGCATTGATAAAGGAACTGTAAAAGTTCCAACAGCACTCTTGGATGCATATAAGACACGTAACAATGGAAATGATCTGGAACTGGAGGAGAAGACAGGTACAGACCTTGCAGAACATGATTACACATCATGGTCCGGCTGGATGATCACAGTTGATAATGTGCCTTGCAATACAAGCGCAGGCGCATATCTTGTAGATCAGGGAACCGGAGCAAATACCAATGTTCTCCGTTGGCAGTTTACACTTGCCGGTTATGGAGCAGATATTGGATGTGGATTTGAAGGCTATGAAGCATATTATGTAACCCAAGACAAGACAGAGTTATATACACTTTATGCAGAGAATGAAGAAGAGATCGCAAAGGATGCCTCATTAAATGCGGAACTTCAGGCAGTTATGGCAGATCTGGATGCATCAGCAGATGATGTGGCAGCTGCTGTAAAGAAGATCAAAGCATTAGGAGAAAAACAGGTATCGATCAAGATGAACAGCAGTGTTCCATATATGACACTTACAGATGCAGATGGAAATACAGTGGCGGCTGGAGATCCGGATAGTAATTATGTATACACAGTGAAGCTTGCAGAAGGTACTTATCGCTTATCAACATATAAAATGAGTGGTATTAATAAAGTTGATATGGGTTCAATTGATCTGATCGTAACCGATGAAGCAGAGCAGTCATATGCAGTATATAGTCTGTCAGGTATTGCATGTACAAATAAGGATGCCAGCAGTGGAAAATTTTGGCAAGAAGGAGAAGATTTTACTTTTAATGTAAAGGTAGTATCTCCAGATAATGTTGATCGTCATGCTACACTTGGTTTGATGCAGGCGGAAACAAGTCAGAAAGCAGCTCAGTATGCAGTGCCTTTTTATTATGCGGATATGGTATCTGTAACTGTAACACCTGAGGGAGACCATGCACAGAATTATATAGAAAAGACAGTTTCAAAAACACTTACAGCAAACAGTTCATATGGGTATTCGATCAGTGCACCGGAAGCCAGAAAAGTAAGTGTGACATTCCCGGAAGGAGCAGAGCTTAGACTGGGAACATTGTCTACATATTATATTTATAAAGATGAACCGGGAACAAAGATAGAAGCCAAAGAGCCGGGATATGAGACATATGAATTTACGGTCGGAGCTGGTATTACATATTACTATCGTGTGACAGGTGCCGGTGGTGTTACCTACTGGGATTGGTTCTCTACCAATAAAGATGCAGATTATATGGTTAGTAAGGCGGATATGTATATCGGGGATGACTCTTTTAATCCGGATACTATATATCATGATATGTCTCAGAATAAGTATGATGTAGCAGATATTTATCTTACATCAGATGAACATGGATACCTTTCTATGAAGAAGGGTGAGACATACAGTCTGGAATGTTTCCGTAATTGGCAGGCGATCGAAGGTACTTCGAATGCTAAGAGTGCAGAACCGGATTATCATTACACGGTTATTGATGAGAATGGAAATCCATCAAATGATGTGATCACAGTTACACCGGGAGCACATTCAGAAATAGCGGAGATTCAGGCGAAATCCGAAGGAACAGCAATTCTGCTTGTGACCTACGATGCACAGATTAATATGCAGGGATATACGAAGTATACCAAGTTTAGTGCAATATGGCCTGAAAACACCGGTGTTGTAGTGGTTACTGTTGATAAGGATGGCACAGCTATTCAGACCAACATGACCATAAATGAAGGTAAAAATAAAAAAGAGGAAAAAGTAACTGGCGACAGACTGGATGCACAGTTGGATGTTCTTTATTATGAGGCAGGAACAGACGGAGCTGAGTATACATTTACACCGGAGAGTGGAGTATCCGTATCTGTCCTTCGTCCGGAGATCATAGACAATAAGCTGACATACGGCGGATTTTCTGCAAAGAACATCACAAGAAATTCAGATGGCAGTTATACAGTCGCAGGGCTTACAGAAGGACCAAATATTGTTAAAGTTACAAAGAATGGTGTCAGTACTTATCAGGTGATACGTGCAAAAGAAGTTGCAGTATCATACAAATATAAAGATGCAGATGGAAATGAAATAACCGCAGATGAATTGACAGCGGGTGATTCCATTGAGATCAGCTATGGAGAAAGAAGTGAAGACGGTAAGCGTTCTTATAATGGCTTATACAATCCTGCCAGTAAATTAGCAGGTGTGTATAATATGGATGCAGCAATCTGCTTTTTTGACACAACAGGAACAGAATATGTTGGAAAACTAAACCAGTATATGTTTGCATCAACACCGGCTTCACAGACGATTACGGTTACGATCCCGACTTATTTTGCAGGTGATACATTCCGTCTGACAGGATGTCTGAAAAACGGAATAGGTGGATGGAGTGCTTATGGTTCACCATACGGTTCTCATCGGGCAGTTCGCCATGACACAGGTGTACCGGTACAGATGGCAGCCAGCCGTCATACCGCTTATATGTGTAATCTTCCGGATGTAGAATTCAAGCTTGTAGCTTCTGATTTCGTACCGGTAACATTGAATATAACAGACAGTCAGACGAAAAAACCGGTTACAGATTATACAATTCAGATCTTAGATGAAGATAAGAAAGAAACAAAAGTAACGGATGGAGTTTTCAAGGGATTTGTAGGAAAAACATATTCATATGTCATTTGTGCATCAGGTTATATATATAAGACAGGAACGATTGAGATTCCGGAGGATACAGACAGTATTACAAAGACGATCCGTCTGACACCTGCCGATGCTCAGGCGTGGGATGGACAGACTATGACTGAACCGAAACAGTCAGATGGTGTATACCAGATTGGAACCGGAGCAGAACTTTACTGGTTCGCAAATGAAGTAAAGACAAAATACACGATCAATGCGGTTCTGACTGCAGATATCGATCTTGCAGGATATAAGTGGATCCCTGTCAAACCGAATAGTTCAAGTTATGGTTATGCAGGAACATTTGATGGACAGGGGCATACAGTCAAGAATCTGTATGTGGACAATGTTCAGGATGCAGGTTTATTCGGATCAGTAACAGGTCAGATCAAGAATCTGACAGTAGAAGGAAATATTTCTGCAAGCACAGCAACACATGCCGGCGGAATTGCAGGTATGCTTAAGGAAAATGCAGGAAAAAATGTATTGATCTCAAATTGTGTTTCAAAGGTTAATATCACATTTACAGGAACTTCAAATTATGTTTATGCAGGTGGTATCGTTGGATATTGCGGAGCAAATTCAGATACCAGTACAAATGTGATTGACAACTGTAGCTATTACGGCACGATCACTGCTAAAAATGGCAGTTGCGCAGGTGGTATTCTTGGTGCAATGACAAATAGAAATGTTACAATCAAGAATTCCTCAAATTATGGAACGGTTATAGCAAAGAATAACGTAGGTGGTATTCTTGGTATTCATAATGAAGCCAGTTCAAAAGCACCTGCCGGTAAGATCATTGACTGCTATAATGCCGGTTCAGTATCAGGTCAGACAAATGTAGGTGGAATTGCCGGATGCTTTAAAGGCAAGGCAGCAAACAACGCAGGTGTAGAGATGTCAGGTTGTTATAGTGGCGGAGAAATTCTGAGCACCAGCCAGACAAAGGAACAGACAATATTTACAGGACAGTCAGCATATATGACATTATCTGATTCGGTTTATTCATGTGCAGATGAAGCAAGCAGCACATTTACAGAGGATCAGGCAGTATATGTATCTCCTGCTGATATAGCAGCAGTAAAGAAGCTGACAGCAGAAACAGTTTCAAAGAAAGCTGATAAGGATACGCTGGATCGTATAGCTCCAGTTATCAATGTGCTTGCAAATGTTCCGTTATCAGCAGAAGATCAGACATTTGTAGATCTTTATAAAGAGTTACAGGCAGCGGTTGCTGATCAGAAGCATGTTAAAGTCGGTGTATATGACTATACAGCAACAGCAGCGGGAATTAAGGGTGCATCTGAAAATGGTGTGATCCTTGATGACGTAGAAGTTGATGCAGCGACTGCAGTGGATGCTGTTGAGAAGGCGTTAAAGGAGAACAACATTCCATATGTTCTGGCAGATACAGGATATGGACCATATATGGAATCCATCAATGGACTGACAGTTCAGGCTGAATATACGATGTCAGGATGGATGTTCTCATACAACAAAGATGATTTCTCCAATATGGGCTTATCAGCTACAACGATCCAGGATGGAGATGTATTAGAATTCCACTATCAGCTTACAGGTGGCGATGTTGCATCTGCATATTCAGGTCTTCCAACATTGAAAGAGCTTATAATTGGAAGTAGTCAGATGAACTTTGAGGTATCATCTACATACGATGCTCAGTGGAATCAGATCATTACTTATAGGATGAATGGAGAAGAACTTGCCGGAACCGGTACAGAGAATGATCCATTTATTGTAAACGTAGATTTATTCAAGGACACAGACCTTACAGCTCTGCCAGTCAGCTACAAGACAGAGGCAGATTCACATTATGTAACAGTTGATGGACTTTCCAATGTTATGGATCTGACAGATGGAGTGCTGTGTCATGTAACATCCGGAGCAGGAAGAACTGCATGGTACAAGATCACTGCGACAGCAGAGACAGAAAAGGCATTGACAGATGCAAATACAAAGGTAGTAGTTGCAGATGCAGTTTATACCGGAGAAGAATTAAAACCGGAAGTAAAGGTATATGTAAACGGTAATCTGATAACAGAAGAAAACTATGATGTCGTATTTGAAAATGCGCAGAATGCCGGAACAGCTACCTGTACGGTAACAGGTAAGGGCGAATTCTCCGGACAGGTTCAGACAACCTCGAGATCAAGAAAGCAGAACAGCAGATCACAAATGTACCGGAAGACCGGAAGGTCGTATACGGACAGAAGGCAGATATCGAAGTTGCAGCAGGAGCAAAGACAACTCCTGTATTATCATCTGATAAAGAAGCTGTTGTATCAGTAACAGAAGATGGCAAGCTTCAGATCAATGGTATCGGAACAGCAGTTATTACAATTACAGCACCGGAGAGTGACAATTATCTGGCAGCTACAGCTTCCTTTAAGGTTACAGTTATGGGAGATCTGAGCAAGGCAACAATTGCTCCGGTTGCTTCTGTAGAATATACCGGAAAGGTGATCGTACCGGAACTTACAATCACAGATGGCACATATCAGCTTGTAAAGGATGTTGATTATACGGTTTCAGGACAGCGTGTATCTGTCGGAAAGGCTACAGCAACGATTCGTGGAATCGATGGAAGATATGCAGGTTCACGGACAGTTACATTTGAAATTGTGAAGGCAAAACAGGAAATCCAGGTTGCATCTAAGAGCATAGAGGTAACAGAAGGTACAGATCCGTTTGTTCTTGCAGCCGATGGTCATGGTACATTGACATTCGTTTCATCGGCACCTGCAGTTGCAGAGATCGATGATACAGGTCTTGTAACAGTAAAGGCAGCAGGATTTACAGATATTACGATCAAGACTGCCGGAACAGCAAATTACGAAGCTGCAGAAACAGTAGTTCGTCTGACTGTTAAGAAAAAGGCGGATACAGAAGATCCTGATAAGACAACAGAAGATTCTTCTGATTCAACTACAGAAGAACCGACAACAGAGAAACCAAGTACAGAAGAGCCAACTACAGAGACTCCGGATCAGAAGGTTACACTGACTGCCAAAAACACTGTTGTAACAGTTCCAAGTGTTACATATACAGGTAAGGCACAGAAACCGGCTGTAAAGGTTACAGTATCCGGCAAGGCATTATCAACCGATGATTATTCTGTAGCATATTCAAATAACAAGAATGCAGGAATCGCAAAGGTAGTTATTACCGGTAAGGGCAACTATACCGGTAAAGTAGAAAGCACATTTGTGATCAAGAAAGCATCACAGACGATCCAGAAGCAGACAGTATATGCATACAGTAAGTATGTGAAGATGAAGGCTTCTGCAAAGGGCAAGGTTACTTATACATCTTCTAATAAGAAGATCGCAACTGTAAATAAGAAGACCGGCTTTGTTACCGCAAAGAAGCCAGGTAAGGTACAGATCAAAGTAACAGCCGCAGCAACAGCAAATTACAAGAAGAGTACAGGAACGATCACCTTGATTGTTGTACCTGCAACACCGACTGTAAAGAAGGCTGCTGCATATAAGACCAAGGCAATCAAGGTTTCTTACAAGAAGGTATCAGGTGCAAGTGGTTACCAGATCACATATGCAACAAATAAAGCATTCAAGAATGCAAAGAGTACATATGTAAGCAGCAAGAAGTCAAGTGCTGTGATCAAGAACCTGAAAAAGGGTAAGAAATATTATGTCAAGGTAAGAGCATATAAGAAGATCAATGGAAAGAAGTTCTACAGTGTTTACAGTGGTAAGACGTCTGTAAAGACAAAATAATAAAAAAGATACATGAAGCCGTAAGGTGATATGTATTACGGATAAACATTGATCTGTCAGTAAAAGGAATACCGGCTGCTATCCGGAAGCGTTGTAAAACGAACGGATGGCAGCCGGTATTTGCAATATACCGGGAAACATTGTATGGTATAGAAGATAATCTATGAAGACAGATACAGCATATAGCTGTAGGAAAATACAGGAAAGAGGAAAGCTGATTATGGCAGAAAACGATCTGACAAAAGAAAACTGTATGGAAATGCTGCGTGCTACATATAAACAACTGGAACGCTATCCGAAAAAATCAGACTTCACGGTGGAGGAGGTAGCCGCGGTAAAATCCTATTTTGGACCCTGGCCAAGAGCACTTGAAGCGTGTGGAATACTGCCGGATCGTTCGGCGGAACGGGAGGCAGCAAAGCTGCAGAAACGGATTGCTGCGAAAAGGCGGCAGACACAGTATAAGCTGGAACGTCAGGGCAGATTAAAAGAGCAGACAGATGATAAGAAACAATGAAAAACTCCAGATGCCGGGAAACGCATCTGGAGCTAGTCTGAAATATGAGGGGGCTCAAGAAATCACAGATGGTACCTTTGAGCAAAATGGCAACAAACAAAATAAAACAACATGTGGCAAAGATACCAAACTTAACTTTGAGATAATTGCAGCGTGTAAAAGACCTCTCTGTCTTAAAAAATGTGCTGCGCTCAATCCTGTTCTGTTCTCTGCTTGAATACTTCATAAGCACCATCCCTTGTCTTGATGATGTTACTATAAAGGATGGATGCATCATAATTTGCAAAAAAATGCATCTATTCTGCATATTTCTTCTAAAGAAGTATTAAGCATCTGTTAATTATAAAAATATCGATTCATCTGGTAGAAGAACAATCCGTTTTTCATATAAAAGTTGTATTCTTCTGTTGTATCGGCTTCTAATTCCATACTAATCTCAGTAGTGTAAGTATAATAGGTATGAGCGGTCAGAGGTGTTCCTGTCAGCTTTTCAAATAACTGCAGATCAGAATCCGGTATCTCTGTTGGAGTCATACCTGCACCGTTTCCGGATCCTTTCTCAAAGCTGAGCTCATAATAAGAGACTAATATATCGTATAGAGTGTCAAAACAAGTGTCACTGAACGTAGTTGAATTACCGACATGGCTTCCTAAAAAGTTATACAGTGGAAGTATATAATCATTGTAATATTCCAGTTCTACCAGACTTTCTTTATTGTAGAAAGTGTTAGAATTAGGGTCCAGATTCATTGTAAATGTAATCAGTTTGTTCGTGTCATAATCCAGAAAACAATTCATTTCAAATCCAAAATAGTAGATATTAACCACCCATATCGTAAAACTGCGGTAAGAATTTTCGTCTGACGTTGCAAGATATTTGGATATATACATCTCATAGATACCATTTACAGTGAAATCACAGGAGAAATAATCAGAGAAATACGATGTCAGTTCATTTACGGTTACATCATGGATCTCACTGTAGGAATGTTTGTCCGTATAATCAAAGTTCAGATCGGTGTAATAACATTCTCCGTTTATGATGTTGATCTTCTCAAGCAGTGTCAGTTTATTTGTTACATCGAGATTGTTCGGACTGATCTCGTGGCTGGATACGGAATTCAATGTTTTCCTGTCCTGAATACGAAAATACAGATTCGAGGCAATGATACAGATCACAAAAATTGCAATGCATATTATAAACCAGAGAAGATTCTTGTATAGGAAATGAAGAATACCGCGTGCTTTTCCGGTATGTTCGACAGAGGGAACAGTACCTTCTTCACTCTCATTTATCATATCATTTACTTCTGATTCAGAGATATCATCGTCTTCCTTATGGGCAGCGGTCAGTTCATAGGAAGCAATGACAGATTCTTTATTTTCTTCGTTACTCATGATGTGCCGCCTCCTTTATATTTGGTAATGTAATAGTGACAACCGTACCGCGTCCGACGGCACTCTTGTATTTGATCTTAGCCTGATGGATCTCTGCAATCTTGCTGCAAATAGCAAGTCCGAGTCCGGCTCCGCCCTGCGCACGGGATCTGGATTTGTCGATTCGGTAGAAAGCTTCACTGATTCGTGTGATTTCTTCCGGTGGCATTCCCCGTCCGTTATCTTTGATAATGATTACATAATTATCATCCCTTACAGTTCCGGCTACATGGATAAGACCATTGTCGTCGATCGCTTTTCTGGCGTTATCAATGATATTGATGATCAGAGACTGAAAGAGGTCGATGTCCATCATACAGCAGCCCTTTCGGCAGCTTGACTTTAATGTTATATGTTCCTTTGCCAGCTCCGGCTTCATAACATTGATCACATTCTGGATCGCGAGGGAAGGATCGGTCGGTGTTAATATGGTTTCCTGATTTTTTACAACCAGAAGATCCAGTAATTTTAAAGATAAGCTCTCCAGACGTTTTCCTTCTGAGAAGATATAGTTGGCTGCTTCATTTGTTTCGTCTTCACTCATATTCTGGCTTCGCAGAAGATCGGCATAACCGATGATCGAAGTCATTGGGGTCTTTAATTCATGTGCGAAGCTTCCCATAAACTGTTCCTGTTTTTCCATAGAGAAATGAAGTTCTGAGATGTTATCTTCGATAGTATCTGCCATGTTGTTGAAATCATTTGCGAGTGCCTCAATCTCATCGCCGGAGTGGATGTGCAGACGGGCAGAGTAATCACCGTGGGAGATATGCTGCGCAAGTGATGATAATTTTTCCAACGGCTTTGTAAGCAGGCTGGCTGCGATCATGGATGTGATACTTCCGACAACGAAGATCGCGATCAACAGCAGACGGAATGTATTCTGTTCCTGCGCACGAGCAGCATACACGGAAGTGATGTCATAGACAATGTCCATCTGTGAGATGTCCAGATTTTCTGTATTGATATCCATGGAACTGCATAATTGCAGATAGTAGTTATTATTTTCTCTCCAAATGATCGAATTACAGGTATTTTCATCCGATGGTTTCATTTCTTTATATGTAAAGGATGAATTCATGATGCTTACGACTTCCATATCCGAATTTCGAAGAATGATATTCTTACGGTTGGAGTTTCCCTGAGCTGAAAGCTGGTTAATGATATTAGACATGTCGATATAAGATGATACAGAATTTGTATCAACAGCAATCAGCAGAGTACTCTGAATACTCTCATAATTTTGCAGGTCACTGTCGATGGTGGAAGATAACGAGGTTTTGAATGATCGGTGGATCAGCATGGTTCCTCCGAGACCGAAGGACAGTCCCAGAAGTGCAACCATACATAATACAAGTTTATGCTTAAATTTCATAGAAACTCCTTTTTAAATCTCCAGACGGTATCCGATCTTGTTGATGGTCTTTAAGCAGTCTTCCAGTCCGAGTTTTTTTCGCATACGCTGGACATGAAGAGCAACCGTCCGGCTGTCACAAGGATAGTCACCACCCCAGATACGCTCATATATCGTTTCACGATAGAGCGCAACTCCCGGATTTTGTGCAAATAACAATAACAGCTCATATTCTTTGTTCGTCAGTGGAATCTCTTTTCCATTTTTTGTGACGCTCATCGCAACTGTATCAATAACAAGATCGCGGACGGTGATCGTTGTATTCAGCTTATTATATCTCCGGAGAACAACTTCAATCCTTGCAAGAAGCTCAACGATCTCAAATGGTTTTACAATATAATCCTCGGCTCCCATCTTCAGACCCATGACACGGTCGTTCAGGGAGTTTTTTGCTGTAATAAAGATAACCGGTATTTTTAATGGTTTGATATATTCAAGAACATCATAGCCGGATGCACCCGGAAGCATGATGTCGAGCAGAACCAGATCAAAAGGGGTTTCTTCCAGTATGTCTGCGGCAGCAAGTCCGTCATAAATACAGGTACAGGAATAGCCTGCCTTTGTCAGACTCATTTTGATCAGGTTTGCAATAGGTTTTTCGTCTTCAACTACTAGTATATTAATCATAGATATAACCTCCAAAGGGGTTCGCCTTCCAATGACCCCATACCCTGTAATTCTACTATATTTTACAAAAACTTGAAAGAGAATAATGCCGAAAAAAAGAGATTTAAGGTTTCGCCCGGCTCCTCCCGGTTGTGTATTGCCCCGCTTCATGTCTGCCCCTTCCGGCTGGATTCTTTGCATATAAACTCGCATATTTTCTATGAATTGTACCTGCCTTATTTGCTCATGCTCCTGCGCAAACTCGCCTTCGGCTCAAACATGCACCCGCATTCGCTGGCAAGGTACAAGTTCATAACGAAAATATTGCTTTATGTTTATATGCAAAGAATCCAGCTGGTAGTAGGCAGGCGCGAAGTTGGGTAATACATAGCCGGTAGTGGGTAGGTGCGAGGACAAGCCGGGCGTGGCAATGCGGAACATTGGGTAGTTCACAAGATGTTGTTTAGATGGTATATTAATAAGGAATTGGATGAAAAACGAATACGCTATGTGTTTTATAGAAAAGGGCAATATTTCTTAATAAAGGACAATGATGAATTATGACAAAGGATGAACTTCAGAGATTGGAACATAAGATAATGGATGGATATCGTATCAGCAGGGAGGAAGCAGAGCGGCTTATCGATGTAGATCTGTCAGAACTTTCTGAAGCGGCAGACCGGATCCGACTGCATTTCTGTGGAAATGTCTGCGATGTCTGTTCTGTGGCGGCTGTTAAGGTTGGACAGTGCGGTGAGGACTGTCTGTACTGCGCACAGTCAACCAGAGCAAAGGAGAAGGTCCCGGCGGAATGTGTACTGGGTGAGCAGATCCTGACCGATATAGCGGTTCAGGATAAGAGCCGTGGTTCTTACCGGTACGGGCTTGTATCTGTTGGACGGCGGCTGTCGAAACGGGAGGTAGCACTGGCAGTTCAGAATGTGGAGGATATCAGGAAGACAGCAGATATCCATGTCTGTGCATCTCTTGGTATGCTGGATGAGGAGGATTTCATAAAGCTTCATGAAGCTGGTATGACAATGGTTCATAATAACATGGAAGCATCGGATGCGTTCTTTAAGACCTTGTGCACGACGCATACATCAGATGATAAGAGAAAGAGTATCCGTGCAGCTAAAGCTGCTGGGATGAAAGTATGCAGTGGTGGACTGATCGGACTGGGAGAGACGCTTTCGGATCGGATCGACCTGGCATTTTCGTTAAGAGAGCTGGATGTGGACTCGGTTCCGATCAATATGCTGAATCCGATTCCGGGAACGTATTTTGAACATCAGGAGCCGATGAAGCAGGAGGAGTTCCTCCGGACGGTGGCTGTTTTTCGTTTTATCCTTCCGGATACCTTTATCCGTCTGGCGGCAGGCAGAGCCTATTTGCCGGATAATGGCAAGGCAGCTCTTCGTGCCGGGGCAAATGCCGTGATCAGCGGTGACTTTCTGACAACGACCGGAATCACATTTGAAACTGACCTGCAGATGATCCGTGAACAGGGCTACGAGATTGGAGCACCAGAGCCCGGCACCCGCATGGACTTTTAAAATGAAATTACCGGTTGTTGAATTTTCTGAGAGAAACATATATTATGAATATGATTGGAACATAGAATCAGGTTTAAATGTGATCAGGAAAATTATTCAGATATATTTAATTGAAAATCAGGCGATTTTAATAATTATAGAAAGAAAGAGGTACAATATGAATATTTATGACAGAATGATGGCGATAGGAACAAAGATGACGGAGATGGATGCATCGACATATCAGGGAGCATTTATCGGCAAGATCTCATATATGGCAGAGAAGGAACAGGCTGGACAGGCAGACAGTATCCGCTATGAATTCGGGGCTGTAAAGGAGAATGCATTTATGTACATCCTTCCGATCCTCGGTTATGTGGATGGCGTAGAGACACCGGTAGAGAAATTTACCGTGACACTTGTAAAGCCATCCGATAAAGAGAAGGAATTGAAGCGCGTAGAGGCTGCATCATATGATAATGCAGAGGAGTTCCACACATTTTCAAAAGAAGAGGTTTACAGCTTCAGCAAGGAGACAGGTGATCAGAATAAGATTCATCTGACCGATCATCCGGTTGTTCAGGGTATGTTGCTTCTTCGTACAGCGGCTGTAAAATCAGAGGACGTATCCAGAATTGATGTTAAATTTGTAGAGCCATCTTATGCAGAAGAAGAGTTAAAGTGGGCATTTGACGGAAGAGATCATGTGCTGTTCGCAGATGGTTATGTAAAAGCGACGTTCCGTATCAAATAATTGCTGGCATGGAGGGTGTATGAAGGTAAATAAATTCAGCCTGACGTATCTGGCTGGGATGGTTATGATCCTGATATCCGGATGTTTCCCATTCCTGGGATACCAGTTTACCATGAAGGATTATCAGGATGTAAAGGAATGGTTTCCGCTTTTAAATCTGAAAAAGCTTGCAGACCGTTATCAGGCGATGGGAGATATCAATCTGTTTGTCCGGATATTGCCTTATCTGGCAATCCTTACCGGGATAGCGGGAATTGTACTGGTTGTGATCTATCTGCGTGGAGACCGGGATACCTGGGACATCTTCAATCTGATGTTTTTATACCGGCTGTTCTTTCCGGTATTGAATTATTCCTGCTGACACACAGTAAGACGATTCGGGCGATTCATGGGATTATGGAAGAAACAACACGCAGTATGCAGGAAAATGGCTATAAAGGCTTTGCAGGATACCGGCTGGGCTTCTATCTGTTTCTGGCAGGTATCATTATCAGTCTGGTCAGTGCGGTGTGTTTCTTTGCACTGGATCGTGAATAAAATAGAACAGGGGTGTGAGAAATGGCAAATGAGAAGATCCTGTTAGTTGAGGATGATTTTGCTTTGGCAATGGGGACGGAATATACATTAAAGACAGAGCATTATGAAGTGGTGCATGCTTCGGATCTTAAGACTGCGAGAAAGTGTCTGCAGCCGGATATCGATCTGGTGCTGCTTGATGTTATGCTGCCGGATGGAAATGGTTATGATTTCTGCAGAGAGATCCGTGAGGCAGATAATTATGTTCCGGTCATATTTCTTACAGCAGTATCAGATGAAGTGAATCTGGTACAGGGACTGGAGCTTGGTGCAGATGATTATATAGCAAAACCATATCGGGTAAAGGAACTGCTGACACGGATCTCTGTGATCCTGAGAAGACAGCGGTATAACAATATCAAAAAAACAGATTTGGAAAATGAAGCAGGAGAAGATTTCATTTTCGGACACACCAGACTAGATAATAAACAGTATAAGATCTACCGGAATGAACGGAATATCGACAGTACACCAAGTGAATTTCGTTTGCTTCGGGAACTGACGCTTCATGAGAATCAGGTTATGACACGGAGACAGTTGATCGAACGGTTGTGGGATGTCGATGAGTCATTTGTGGATGATAATACCTTGTCGGTATATATCAAACGGTTGAGAGATAAGCTGGAAGAGGATTCGGTATATATCCGTACTGTCCGGGGGATTGGTTATATGTTTGTTCCGGACTCAGCAAATAAGTAAAAACAGTAATAGAAATAAACGCAGGAGTGCTTGGAATGCATTCCTGCCGTTTTATATATGGTTATTGCTTATTTCAATTTTACATAAGCGGCTGAAACATAGCCGTTGTAGGTTCTGCCGTCCTTTGTGAAGGAAATCTGATACCAGTCCTGATATAAGCCTTTGAGTGTAAGCTCTGTTCCATAAGAAACTGTCTGAATAATATCATATCCGGTTCCGGGACCTTTTCTTACATTTAAGACACTGCATATAACCTGCATCTTCTGGCTGCCTTTCTTGCTAGCGGTAAGTGCAGATCTGGTTCCCTTGTAAGCCTTTCCATTTGACTTGTTGTAGGCAACGATGCAATAGCTGTATTTGGATGATCCGGCTTCATTGATAATATAGGAAGAAGCGGCGGAGTTGGTGATCGTTTTTAGCTTTGTATACTTCTTTGTTTTATTTGTATAACGATAGATATAATACCCATCTGCATCTGTCTGAGCCTTCCATGTCATTAACTGCTTGGAACCGTAGCTGTTTACAGCTACTCCTGTTACCTTTTTCGGTGGGATCTTAACGGTTATCGTAGCTGCATCACTGATCGAAGTAGCACCGTTTCCGCGGTAATAGGTTTTAACCTTGAATTTATAGGTTCCGTTTGCGGACAGTCCCTTCTGTGTCCAGGAAGTCTTATCGGAAGATAATTTTGCAATCCGTTTCCAGGAAGAACCTGTGGTTCCGTTTTTCATATAAACAAGATAACCTGAAATATTCTTAGAAGATTTCCAGGAAATACTTACAGAGTTATTCTTGGATGGGATAACGGACACGCTTCTGGCATTTGCTGGTTTTGTCATAATAGATACTGTTTTGGAACGATCTGTACGGACATTGTTGCCGGATTTCTTGTAGTAAGCAACAACACAGTATTTGTAAATGGTATTGCCACTTAATTTTTTATCTGTATATGAGGTTGTGTTTTTATTTGTGATCGTTTTAACGCGTACCCATTTACCATTGTCATTTAAACGGTAAACGATATAGCCGGCAACATTTATCTGACCATTCCATTTAACGGTTACGGTATTCTTTGTAGAGGAAGCAGTTACACCTGTGGCCTGTCCGGGACGGGTGTTTCCGTTTATGGAAGAGGAGTATTTGAAAAATGCGCGGCGGCTGCCTTCTTCAAAGTAAGCACGCACTTTATAAGTGTAAGTTGTTCCGCTTGCCAGCTTGGTATCTGTGTAAGTATTGTTTTTGGCTCCTTTTACATAAGCAACGGTTTTGTATTTACCGGTTGCCGGATTGAAACGTACGATGTGGTAGCCGGAAACTTCGGTCTGCGGAGTCCATTCTAAAGTAAGAGAATCCTTTGCCCGTTTGGCGATTGATACCTTATCAATATTCTTTTCCTGTGTAGCGGCATGAACGATATTGGACTCTCCGCCGTTGTAAGCACCGGAATTTGTTCCGTAGAACGCAAGTACCTTGTAACTGTATAAGGTTTCTACCTCCAGACCCTTGTCTGTAAATGAAGTATTGCTTGCACCGACTGTCGTTCCGACATGCTTATATGTATTTGTGCTCTTGTCAAGACGATAGATCTTATAACCATATACATACGGTACTTTATTCCATTTCAAGGATGCCTTCTGCATGGAAGTTGAAGTGATATGCAGATTCTTAACGGCTTCCGGTTTTTTGATGTACCGGAAATTCATATCAACATTACCGCTGATGCCGGCTACAGAGCCGGAAGATGTGTACTGCCAGTAGGAATATTTACCTTCGTAAGATGCATGCACACTGTTGGTTGCAGAATCCCATCCCGGATATTGGGCGAGCCAGATCGGGAACCGTTTTGCCAGTACATCTGCATATACATCATCTGTGAGTAAAGATTTATTTGCATAGACCATAGCGGTGTAATTATTTTTCTCTACCTCTTCACAGAAAGCAGTACAGATCGTAGTTGCGGCAGCAGGGCTTAAGTTTGCCCGTGCAAGTCTGCCGGAATGATTGATGTAGTATTCGTAGTCCATAACAACCGGAAGCTTTATGTTATAGCCCTTGATCAGCTTCATGGTGTAGTTGGCCTCTGCTCTTGCTTCGGCCGTTGTGATCGCCTGGGAATAGACATATACGCCGACATCCAGTCCTGCGGCGAGAGCACCTTCGATGTTTTCCTTATATAATGCGTCTGCTTCCAGCACACCGGATTCTGTGGTACGGAGTGCGACACGAATCAGAGCAAAATTAATTCCGTCTGCCTTGACCTTCTTCCAGTCGATATTGCCCTGCCAGCGGGAGATATCAATACCATTTATAATGTCATAGCCCTTGAACTGTGCATCATGGGCATAGATGCTGGTATCAATGGAAGCCAGAGAAGGATTCTTGATGCTGTCAGATTTTTTCTGAAGCTCCTGAATTGCCTGTGGATCTTCTCCGTATTTTTTATTGATAAGGGCAATCTGTTCCTTTGTTAATGAAGAACTGTCAAATGTTCCTGTTTCTACCATTTCATCAATCTCGTCAGCATATGAAATGTTGGATGACTGGGTAGAAACTGTTGTGTACGCATATTGTGACTGCGCATAGGTCTGACCGGCGATCTTAGGTGCGCTGAAGATCGTGAGACCGGCGACAGCACTGCACAATACCGTGGTAATAAGTTTTTTCACGATAAGCAACCTCCAATTTTTATTTATCCTTAACTAATTTATAATATTTTTTTTACATATAAATGTCAATAATCTGGGGAAATTTAAGAACTATGAAAAAAACAGGTAAAAGATCAGATAAAATCTTTACCAGAAATTTGCACAAAAAAAGCATTTTTGTAGTGCCAAGTCAGTCGATGACGTGTTATAATCAACACGGTAATAAAAAATGAAAGGAACATCATATGGAGAAAAAAACAAGATTTTTTGGGGCATTAGGCGGTATGTTAAAAGGACTGGTCCGCCCGGCAGAATATATTAAGACAGGAAAAAGTGCAACATGGTTTTCCATCCATTTGTTGGTGATCCTTGTATGCGTGATTCTTCCGACGTTAGTATTTTATATGCCGGTCAGCAAGAGAATCGGATATAACCGCCTGGCAGATGCGATCGATGACAGAATTGCATATTTCAGTGTAAGTGAAGACGGATTTTATTGTAAGAAGCAGTATGAATTAAAACGTCCGGGAGAAGCATATATCAGAATCGATTCTACGGATTACGATACGGAATCAGATGAGATCGATGAACTTCTTGAGGTTGGACATTATAAGACAATGGTAGTGGTCAGCAATCAGGAGATTCTGCTGTACAGCGATGATTCACCGACCAGGATCAGTTGGAACAGTGTTTATTCGCACCTGCGTTCGATCGAGAAGCGGGATGTATATGATAAGGATACATTATTAAATCTGACAAGAAAATATGATACTCCGTTATTGATTGGGATTACACTTGTGCTGGCGGTATTGCTGATATTTGTCTACTATGTCGGAACCCTGATATGGGGATTTATCATAAATGCACTCAAGCATGTATTTGGTATCAGTGATGAGATCGGTTTTTCGGATATCGTAAAGGCGTCCACACTTATCAGAACTCCGTGGTTTATAGCGGCGATCCTGATCGCAGGATTTGTATTAAAGGGACAGTTTGTATTTATGTATATTCTGTGTGTGATCATAACATTTGTCTATCTGATCGCAGCAGTCAAATTATATGCAGATGAGATCCTACGGATACCGGAGAAACCGGAAACAAAAGCGGGAGAACAGGAAGATCATGTGCCGGATGAAGAGTATTATGGAGACTGATAATAGTTTCTTAGTATAAAAACAACAAATTAGGAGGTATTATGCGTAAAACTAAAATTATATGTACATTAGGGCCATCAACAGATGATGATGATATTTTGAGAAAGCTTATGATCGAGGGAATGAATGTTGCCCGATTCAACTTTTCACATGGAGATCATGCACAGCATAAACGCAACATGGAACGTATCATGAAGTTCAGAACAGAGCTGAACCTTCCGGTTGCAACACTGCTGGATACAAAGGGACCGGAGATCCGTGTAAAAGATTTCAAAAATGGAAAGATTGAACTGAAGCCGGGGCAGACATTTACATTTACAACCGATGAGGTTGAAGGTGATGAGAAGATGGTTTCAATCACATATAAGAATCTTGTAAATGATGTAAAACCGGGGAATACGATACTGATCGATGACGGTCTGATCGAGATGACGGTAGAGCAGGTATCCGAGAATAAGATCGTCTGTCGTGTAGTAAATGGCGGTCCGGTATCCAATCGCAAGGGCGTAAATGTACCACGCGTAAATCTGTCCATGCCATACATCAGTGAGCAGGATCGTGCAGATATCATATTTGGTATTGAGAATGACTTTGATTTTATTGCAGCGTCCTTTGTAAGAACGGCAGATGATGTATTGGAGATCCGTAAGATTTTAGATGAGCATGGCTGTGATAATATAAATATTATTTCCAAGATCGAGAATATGCAGGGTGTGGAAAATATCGACGAGATCATCCGTGTATCAGATGGTATCATGGTAGCACGTGGCGATATGGGTGTAGAGATTCCGTTAGAGGATGTTCCTGTAATCCAGAAAATGATCATCAAGAAGGTTTACAATGCAGACAAGCAGGTTGTAACAGCAACCCAGATGCTTGATTCCATGATCAAGAACCCAAGACCGACAAGAGCAGAGGCAACAGACGTTGCAAATGCAATCTATGATGGAACCAGCGCGATCATGCTTTCCGGTGAGACAGCCGCAGGCAAGTATCCGGTAGAAGCACTCCATACCATGATTAAGATCGCAGAACGTGCAGAAGAAGATATTGATTATACAAAACGTTTTTATGAGAGAGGAAATATCCAGAATCCGGATATCACCAGCGCAATCTCCCATGCAACCTGTACAACAGCAATCGATCTTGGCGCAGCAGCGATCGTAACCGTAACAAAATCAGGAAAAACAGCCCGCATGATTTCTAAATACAGACCGAAATGTCCGATCATCGGATGTTCACCGGTTGAAAAGGTATGTCGTCAGTTAAATCTGTCATGGGGCGTTCAGCCGCTTCTGATTGCAGAGGAGAATAATACGGATGATCTGTTTGAGCATTCTGTAGAAGCTGCGAAGAGAAATCATTACATCAAGGATGGAGAGATCGTTGTTATCACTGCCGGCGTTCCACTTGGTGTTGCCGGAACAACCAACCTGATCAAGGTACATGTTGTTGGACATATCCTTGTAAAAGGTACTTCTGTAAACGAGAAGTCGGTATGTGCTCCTTTATGTGTAGCAGAAACAGAAGAAGATCTTCAGAAAAATTACAATCCGGGAGATATTATTGTAATGAAAGAGACCAGCAATAATATCATGGAACAGTTAAAGACTGCATCTGCGATCGTGTGTGAAAAGGATGGGAAAAATTCACATGCTGCGATCGTAGGCCTCAGCCGTGATGTTCCGGTTATCATCGGAGCAAAGAATGCGACCCAGATATTAAAAACAGGTGCCATCGTTACAGTAAAAGCCAAAGATGGAGTAGTTGTTTCTTAAGTTTGTAACAAATGTAATAAATCTTAATTTTTAAAAAAACGCTGAAAAACAAGCAAAAACACGGGAATGCCATGTTGACAAGCATTTGAATTGTTGTTATAATGAACCAGAAATGTAACAATTTCGTAACAAATGTTTGATGACATGGCATTTCCATGTCAGGGAGGTAATAAGATGTCCAAAGGAACCAGAAAGATATCCGTTGCGGTAGTAACAGTCAGTCTGGCAGCTACAACGGCATTTGGCGTGATCAAAGCAAATAACATATATGATGATTCAACGATCGGACTCTCATCAGCGCTTGACAGATATGTAGAATCTGTTCAGCTTGAAACGGCTTCAGCCGGAGATGGAAGTACACCGACGGATGCTTCTTCTGAAACAGTTAAGACAGAAACAGCAAAGACTGAGACAAAGAAGACATCAAAAAAGAGTACCAAGAAAGAAGAAAAAACAACAGAAGCTGCGACAGAGGAAACGGGAGCGGCAGAGGAAACCTGTAAGTATCCACAGTTTGAAGGAAAGTGTCTTACAACTGTAACGGATGAGGTTAATATCCGTGCTACAGCAAGTGTAGACGGTGAACTGGTCGGAACACTTGGAGCAAATGGTATTGCCCTTGTAAAGGAAAAAGGTGATACGTGGACAAAGGTTGCATCCGGTAGCTGTGAAGGATACATAAAGAACGATTTCCTTGTATATGGTGACGATGCAGGTGCTTATGCAGAAGAACATTGCAGCAAGTTGGCAACTGTTACAACAGAAACCTTGAATGTACGTGCCGAGGCAGATGCAGACAGTGAATGTCTTACAATGATCCCTGGTGGAGAATCATATTCAGTAATCGGTCAGGCAGATGGCTGGACAGAAGTAAAGGTTGATGATGAGACTGCCGGTTATGTAAGTTCGGATTATGTTGAAATTTCATATAATACAGTAAAGGCTATCTCGGTAGAAGAGGCTGAAGCTGCAAGAGCAGCAGAAGAGGAAGAATTGAGAAGACAACAGGAAGAACAGCAGAAGCAGCAGGAGGAAGAGCAGCAGGCAACAGAAGCCCCTACGGAAGCTTCGACTGAGACTCCTACAGAAGCACCAACTGAGACACCAACAGAAGCCCCTACGGAAGCACCAACTGAGGCTCCTACGGAAGCTCCTACAGAAGCACCTTCTGAGGATCCGGTGCCATCCAGCGGTTCAACTGGTGTAGACCTTGCAAATTATGCATTACAGTTTGTTGGCAATCCTTATGTATATGGCGGTACAAGCCTTACAAATGGTGCTGACTGTTCAGGATTTACATTATCCGTATATGCACACTTTGGAATTTCACTTCCACATTCCGCAACTGCTCAGTCTTATTACGGAACAGAAGTAAGTCTTTCAGAGCTGGAACCGGGTGATCTGTTATTCTACGGAACAGACGGAGATATCGGACATGTTGGAATCTATACAGGTGGCGGCATGATCGTACATGCAAGTACAGAAGCAACAGGAATCAAGACATCTGTATATAATTACAGAACTCCGATCAAGGCAGTCAGACTGCTTGGACAATAAAGGATAAACAGAATAGAAGAAAAGCCGGTACATGGTGAGTGAACAGGTTCTTGTTTCTCCCGGTATGTATCGGCTTTCTTTTTTTGCATTCGATGAATACAAGACTGTAAATTAAGGAAATATGGGAGATAGAAAAAAGATACATATGCATTTGTGTAGTTTTCATAAATTATATAAATTAATTGTTAATTTGACTAAAAAATGAAAAGTAAACGGTTCCCTTTTGTTTAAAATGACTTGAAAAAATGGTGGTTTATGTTATAATAAGACTATCAATTCGGGGACACCCGAAAAAGAAGGAGTTGGGCAACATGAATTACATAATTAGTGGAAAAAACATCGATGTTACTGAAGGTTTAAAGAATGCAGTATATGACAAGCTGTCCAAGCTTGAGAAATATTTCGCAGAAGATGCTGTTGCACAGGTTACATTTAGTGTAGAGAAAGACAGACAGAAGATAGAAGTTACGATCCCTATGAAAGGACATATCATTCGTGCAGAACAGGTAAGTGATGATATGTATGTATCGATCGATCTTGTGCTAGAAGTAATCGAGAGACAGGTGAACAAGCATAAGAAGAAATTGATCGACAAGGAGCAGAATGCAGCATATCTCCAGAATTCATTTGTAGAAGAAGAAACAGATGAAGATGACGAGATTAAGATCGTTAGAAGCAAGAGATTTGCAGTAAAGCCTATGTATCCGGACGATGCATGCATCCAGATGGATCTGCTTGGACATAACTTCTATGTATTTAGAAATGCAGAGACAGAAGAAGTAAATGTTGTCTACAAGAGAAAGGGTAATACATACGGATTGATCGAACCAGAATTTTAATCTCGTACCTGCTGAGCAGGGACAGATATTTTCAGAAGCTATAGTCTGAAGAATGTCTGCCTGAGATTTTCGGATAAAAAGAAGGGTCGCCAGACAATTAACGCTGGCGGCTCTTTTTTGTGGTCAGATTTAAAGAATGAATGTTGATTATTCATCATTATTTCATAAATGCTTTACCAAAGCTTTTCAGATTCATTCTTGATATAAATTTCATATGATGGTATTATGTACCCTGAGTAATAAGATTTGGATATGAAACCAAGAAAACAGTTAGGAGAATAATAGAATGGGATTATTTGAAAAAGTATTTGGCACACATAGTGAGAAAGAACTGAAGAAGATCGCTCCTATTGTGGACAAGATAGAAGCACTTGATTCTGACATGCAGGCATTGTCCGATGAGGAATTAAGAGCAAAGACAGCAGAATTCAAAGAGAGACTTGCAAATGGGGAAACGCTTGATGATCTGCTGGTAGAAGCATTTGCAGTTGTAAGAGAGGCTGCATACAGAGTGCTTGGCATCAAGCATTATAGAGTACAGTTGATCGGTGGCGTTGTATTACATCAGGGACGTATCGCCGAGATGAGAACCGGTGAAGGTAAGACCCTTGTGTCTACACTTCCTGTATACTTAAACGCACTGGAAGGCAAAGGTGTTCAGGTCGTAACAGTCAACGATTATCTGGCAAAGCGTGATGCTGAATGGATGGGTAAGGTTCATGAGTTCCTTGGACTTACAGTTGGTATTATTTTGAATTCATCTACAAATGATGAAAGACGTGACGCATATGCATGTGACATTACTTATGTAACAAATAACGAACTCGGTTTCGATTACTTAAGAGATAACATGGTTATCTATAAAGAAAAGCTTGTGTTAAGAGGACTTCATTATTGTGTAATCGACGAGGTCGACTCTGTATTGATCGATGAGGCGAGAACACCTCTGATCATTTCAGGACAGAGCGGCAAATCGACAGAGCTTTATAAGATGTGCGATTACCTTGCAAGACGTATGAAGCGTGGTGAAGGTGATGGCGAGATCTCCAAGATGGATATGCTGATGAATACAGCAATTGAGGAAGACGGAGATTTTCTTGTAAATGAAAAAGACAAATACGTTATGCTGACAGCAAACGGTGTGAAGGAAGTAGAGCAGTTCTTCCATATCGAGAACCTGTCCGATCCTGAGAATATCGAGATCCAGCATAACATAATTCTTGCACTTCGTGCACATAACCTGATGTTCCGTGACCGTGATTATGTTGTAAAGGATGACGAGGTTCTGATCGTTGATGAATTTACAGGACGTATCATGCCGGGCCGTCGTTTCTCAGACGGACTGCATCAGGCGATCGAAGCAAAGGAAAATGTAAAGGTTAAGAGAGAGTCCAAGACACTTGCTACGATCACATTCCAGAACTTCTTTAATATGTTTGAGAAGAAAGCAGGTATGACAGGTACAGCAAGTACAGAGGAAGAAGAATTCAGAGAGATCTATGGTATGGATGTTGTAGAGATCCCAACCAACCTTCCGGTACAGAGAATTGACCACCCGGATTCTATCTTCAAGACAAAGAAAGAGAAATTAAACGCTATTGTTGAGCAGATCAATGAGAGTTACAGAAAAGGACAGCCTGTTCTGGTTGGTACGATCAATATTGATGCATCTGAGGAACTCAGCCACATGCTCAGCAAGAAAAAAATTCCACATAAGGTATTAAATGCAAAGTTCCATGAGCTTGAGGCAGAGATCGTTGCAGAAGCAGGTCAGAAGAATGCAGTTACGATCGCAACGAACATGGCTGGTCGTGGTACGGATATTAAGCTTGGCGAGGGCGTTGCTGAACTTGGCGGACTTCGTATCATTGGTACAGAACGTCATGAGTCCAGACGAATCGATAATCAGCTTCGTGGACGTTCCGGTCGTCAGGGAGATCCGGGTGAATCCAAGTTCTACCTGTCTCTAGAAGATGATCTGATGAGATTGTTTGGTTCTGAGAGAGTTATGAGCCTTTATGATACATTGAAGATCCCAGAGGGCGAAGAGATCCAGCATAAGACAATCTCGAACTTCGTAGAGAAGGCCCAGAAGAAGATCGAAAGCAACAACTTCGCGATCAGAAAGAATCTGTTAGAGTATGACCGTGTAAATAATGAACAGAGAGAGATCATGTATAAGGAGCGCCGGAGAGTCTTAGACGGTGAAGATATGCATGAAGTTATCCTGAAGATGCTCAAGGATGATATCAATGCATGTGTAGATACTGTATGCTCATCAGAAGTTGCACCGGAAGAGTGGAATATTGTAGAGCTTGACAATATGATCCGTGAGATCATTCCATTTACAGAACCAATCGCACTTACTGAGCATGAGATCAAAAAGGGTGACACAGAAGAACTCAAAGAGAGACTGTATAATGAGGCTGTGGAACTCTACCATGAGAAAGAAAAAGAATTCCCAAGTCCGGAAGATATGCGTGAGATCGAGCGTATTATCCTTCTGAAGGTAATTGATAGAAAATGGACTGACCATATCGACGATATGGAACAGTTAAAGCAGGGTATCGGGCTTCAGTCACTGGGCCAGAGAGATCCTGTTGTAGAATACAAGTTTGCCGGTTATGACATGTTCAATGAGATGACAAGAGCAATTCAGGAGGATACAGTAAAACTGCTTCTCCGTGTTAAGGTTGAACAGAAGGTTGAACGAGAGGAAGTAAATAAGGTTACAGGAACAAACAAGGATGATACTGTATCCAGAGGACCTGTAAAGAAAGCAAAAAAAATCGGAAGAAATGATTTGTGTCCATGCGGCAGCGGTAAGAAATATAAGAACTGCTGCGGACGGAACGAATAGAAATAATGTGTTGCAGCTGCAACCGATAAAGTAGGTGAGAAATTAATGATAGAGACAGACCAGTTTAAGTTCACATTGAATCAGTACAGACAACCATTAATGGAAGTAAGGGATTCACTTTGACATCGCTGGCAGAAAAGACAGCATAGGAAAATTACAATATGAGATGGAACAGCCGGGCTTCTGGGATGATGTAGCAAAGTCAACCAGCGTTTCCAGACAGTTAAAGGAGCTGCAGGATTCGCTGGAGGAATATCAGAAGCTGGAACAGGATTTTTCAGATATTGAAACCCTGATTCAGATGGCGGAAGAAGAGGGCGATTCCTCTATGATAGAGGAAATCGGTGAGATGCTGACAGCATTTCAGAAGGAATTCGAAAATTACAGGATCAGTCTTCTACTGTCGGATGAGTTTGATGGTTACGATGCCGTTATGACGCTTCATGCAGGAGCCGGCGGGACAGAGTCCTGTGACTGGACATCGATGTTATACAGAATGTATACCAGATGGGCGGAAAAGCACGGTTTTAAGGTGGAAGTGCTTGACTATCTGGAGGGTGATGAGGCTGGCATTAAGTCGGTTACGATACAGATCAGTGGACAGAATGCTTATGGATATCTGAAATCAGAAAAAGGAGTACATCGTCTGGTTCGTATTTCACCGTTCAATGCAGCAGGCAAGCGACAGACTTCATTTGCTTCCTGCGATGTGATACCGGAGATAGAGGAAGACCTGGAAGTGGATATCAATGAAGATGATCTCCGGATCGATACTTACAGATCGAGCGGAGCCGGTGGACAGCACATCAATAAGACATCATCGGCGGTTCGTATCACGCACATTCCGACCGGTATCGTAGTACAATGCCAGAATGAGCGTTCACAGCATATGAATAAGGATAAGGCTATGCAGATGCTGAAGTCTAAGCTGTATCTGATCAAGAAACAGGAGAATTTGGATAAGATTTCGGATATTCGGGGTGAGATACTGGAGAATGGATTTGGAAGCCAGATCCGGTCTTATGTTATGCAGCCGTATACGATGGTGAAGGATCACCGGACAGGTGAAGAAAGCGGAAATGTTGCCGCAGTTTTAGATGGAGAACTCGACGGATTTATGAATGCATATTTAAAATGGTGCAGCCGGAGTGAGTCGTAATATACAAAAAAGAATGCAAAAAGGAGAGACACCCACATGGTAAATATAGCAGTATTAGGTTATGGTACAGTTGGTTCAGGCGTGGTTGAAGTAATCAATACAAATCACGAGATCATTAATAAGAGAGCGGGAGAAGAGATTAACATCAAGTATGTTCTTGATCTGAGAGATTTCCCGGGAGATCCTGTACAGCAGATACTGACACATGACTTCAATGACATCTTAAACGATGATGAAGTAAAGGTTGTTGTTGAAGTAATGGGAGGAATCAATCCTGCCTATACATTTGTAAAACAGTGCCTTGCAGCAGGCAAGAGTGTAGCAACATCCAATAAGGAACTGGTAGCTTCTCACGGACCGGAATTACTTGCGATCGCAAAAGAGAACAATGTGAATTTCTTATTTGAGGCATCTGTTGGCGGTGGTATTCCGATCATCCGTCCATTAAATACCTCTATCACAGCAGATGAAGTAACAGAGATCACAGGTATCTTAAACGGAACAACAAATTATATCCTGACCAAGATGGATCAGGAAGGTGCATCTTATGATGAAGTGCTGAAGCAGGCACAGGATCTGGGATATGCAGAAAGAAATCCGGAAGCAGACGTAGAAGGTGGAGATGCGTGTAGAAAGATCGCTATCCTGACTTCTATCGTATATGGAAAGCATCTGGATTACACTAAGATCCATACAGAAGGAATCACAAAGATCTCAACAGAAGATTTCAAATATGCAGATGCACTTGGTGTATCGATCAAATTAGTAGGTACGACTAAAAAGGAAGGAGATA
The DNA here is from genome assembly GCF_003478225.1 of Clostridium sp. AM54-37XD. Lineage (NCBI taxonomy): Bacteria > Bacillati > Bacillota > Clostridia > Eubacteriales > Clostridiaceae > Clostridium > Clostridium sp. AM54-37XD. The sequence continues at coordinate 6,375 of NZ_QUEV01000014.1, read as the reverse complement.
CCTTATACTCCTTCGTTGCACCTATGATGCTGGACGAGAACCATCCATTATCCGGTATCCATGATGTATTCAATGGCATATTTGTACATGGAAATGTTGTAGATGATATCATGTTCTATGGAAGAGGAGCCGGAAAGCTTCCAACAGCATCCGCCGTTGTATCCGATGTTGTAGACGAAGTAAAACATATGGGTAAGAATATTATGGCAAGTTGGGATGCAGAAGCACTTCCGATCGGTGATTTCAGAGATGCGGTTAATCGTTTCTTCATACGGGTAAGTGCAGATGCGATCACAAAAGATGAGATCCAGAAGCTGTTTGGTGATGTGACATATGTAACAGCAGAAGGTGTGGACGGAGAGCTTGCATTTATCACTTCGTCCATGACTGAGGGCAGTTTTGCTGATATTACAGCTAAAATTGATAAAATTTTCAGCATAATCAGAGTAGCATTTTAGAGAAAAAAGTTGTATAACCATAAGATGGCCGATGTAAAAACGGGTTATCACTATATGGAAATAACCGGATGATCAGATGAAAAGAAAAGGAGGACACCGATGAAAAGAGCCGACTACATTAGCTGGGATCAGTATTTTATGGGTATTGCACTGTTGTCAGCAGAGAGAAGCAAAGATCCTTCCACTCAGGTTGGTGCATGTATTGTAGACGATAATAATCGTATTCTGTCGGAAGGGTATAATGGTATGCCTGCCGGATGTGAAGACGATATCATGCCATGGGGAAAAATCGGTGATCCTTTGAACAATAAATATTTCTTTGTGTGTCATGCAGAATTGAATGCCATCCTGAATTACAGAGGCGGTAGCTTAAAGGACGCAAGACTTTATTCGACCTTATTCCCTTGCAATGAATGTGCGAAAGCAATCATTCAGTGTGGGATAAAAGAGGTGATCTATCTGTCGGATAAATATGCCAGTACCGACAGCACGATGGCATCCAAGAGAATGTTTGATATGGCAGGAGTTACTTATCGGCCATATGAAGTAAAAGGAAAGAAGATAACGATAGATTTATGATGATTGTAAAAGAAAGCAACAGCAGAGAAGACACATACAGGATCGGACGGGAGCTTGGCGAACAGGCGGTTCCGGGACAGGTTTTCTGTTTCTTTGGAGATCTGGGCGTAGGAAAGACGATATTTTCACAGGGATTTGCCAAAGGTCTTGGAGTCGATGATATTGTGAACAGCCCTACATTTACGATCGTGAAAGAATATGATAACGGACGGCTTCCGTTATATCATTTTGATGTCTATCGGATCGGAGATGTGGATGAGATGGAAGAAATCGGCTACAATGAGATGGTATACGGTGATGGAGTATGCCTGATCGAATGGGCAAATCTGATCGAAGAGATCCTTCCGGATCATTATCAGAAGATAACGATTGAAAAAGACCTTGAAAAAGGGACAGATTATAGAAAGATAACGATAGAAGAGGTTTAAAGATATGAAGATCCTCGCTCTGGACAGCTCAGGGCTGGTTGCATCCGTTGCCTTATTAGAGAATGACAATCTGGTTGCAGAATTTACAGTAAATAACAAAAAGACACATTCACAGACCTTGCTTCCGATGCTGGACGAGGTTGTAAACGCAGCAGGTATTGAGCTTGATGCAGTAGATGCGATCGCGATCGCAGCAGGTCCGGGGTCATTTACCGGACTGCGTATCGGAGCAGCAACGGTAAAAGGACTGTCGCTTGCACTTGATAAGCCGGTTGTGCCTGTTCCGACACTGGAAGGACTTGCATACAATTTCTGGGGAAGTGACAGGCTGATCTGTCCGATCATGGATGCCAGAAGAAATCAGGTCTATACTGGATTGTACAGATTTGACGAAGCAGGTAATCTGGTTACAGAGATGGATCAGATACCGATGGATGTAAATGAGTTGATCGATCTGCTTCTTGAAAAAGATGAAGAAGTGCAGTTTACAGGTGATGGCATACAGGTGTATGGATCTCAGATCCTGTCAAAGATGAAGCATGCACGTCTGGCACCGGCACATCTGAACAAACAGAAGGCTGGATCAGTCGCATATGCCGGCGCTTACCGGTATGCGCATGAACAATATATAAATGGAGATGATTTTGCTCCTGAATATCTGAGAATGTCTCAGGCAGAAAGAGAAAGAAAAGAGAAAGGTGAAAGAAATGAGTAATAGCGTCAGTGATGGCGGGGCGGCGGGGCCCTATTTAGACAACATTGAGATAAGAGAAGGCGATGAGGAACAGTTGCTTGATATTGTTTCTCTGGGAGAAAAAGTATTTATGAGTTCCTGGAATGAGCAGATGGTTGCGACATCCATGTATGGAACGTATGATACCGTGCTTACAGCAGTTGACACAACGAAGGATGACAAGGTGGTTGGTTATTGTATCTTTACTGCACCGTGTGAGGATTGTGAACTGCTTCGGATTGCTGTTGATAAAGATTACAGGAAATGTGGAATCGGACACAGACTGATGAAAGAAATGATCCGCATGTGTGTAGAAGACAATGGAGAAAAGATCTTCTTGGAGGTTCGTGAGTCTAATGACGCAGCAATATCAATGTATGAATCACTAGGCTTCGATGAGATTTCCAGAAGGAAAGATTATTATAAAAAACCAACAGAAGATGCTGTTATCATGGAACTGAAGTGTTCACATTCATAATACATAGATGACAGGAATTCCCACTACAAAAGATGCATTTTTTCTATTATAATCGACAATAGAAAAGATACAGAGATCGCCGGGAAACCGGAAGATCAGGAGGAAATTATGATGGATGTAATACGTTGCAATATGTGTGGGAAAGAATTGTCAGTCAGAAATGACATTTTGATGGAAGATGCAATTATAATTTCAAAAAAGTGGGGATACTTCTCAAAGAAAGATGGAGAAACCCACAGGATCTGTATATGCGAAGATTGTTATGACCGGCTGGCAGACAGCTTTGCAGTACCGGTACAGAGAGACGAAACGGCAGAATATATGTAGAACCAGAGAGTCATTTGAATATAAAATGACTCTTTTTTCCTTACAGGAGAAATGGTTTACAGACAGAGTGGAAACAGAAGTTGGAGGATAGAATATGTTAGATGTATGTTTGCTTGGTACAGGCGGAATGATGCCACTTCCGTACAGAGCGTTGACATCCATGATGATACGATACAATGGCAGCTCTATATTAGTTGATTGTGGTGAAGGAACGCAGGTAGCAGTCAAACAGCAGGGATGGAGCTTCAAACCGATCGATGTGATCCTGTTCACACATTTTCATGCAGATCATATCAGCGGATTGCCTGGGCTACTCCTGACAATCGGAAATGCAGAACGAAAGGATCCGGTTCTGATGGTTGGACCAAAACGGTTGGAACGGGTAGTGAACTCTCTGCGCGTGATCGCACCGGAGCTTCCATTTGAGATACAGTTTAAAGAACTGACAGAGGAAGAAGAAGAATTTGAAGTGTGTGGCTTACGTGCAAATGCGTACCGGGTAAATCATAATGTTACCTGTTATGGATATTCATTTGAGCTTGACCGTGCTGGTAAATTCGATGTGGAACGTGCACGTGCACAGGAGGTTCCGATGCAGATCTGGAATACATTGCAGAAGGGCATGACGATAGAACTGGACGGCAGGCTCTATACACCGGATATGGTTATGGGACCGGATCGGAAAGGGCTTAAGGTCACATATTGTACAGATACTCGTCCGACACCACTTATTACAAAACATGCGGCAGGCTCAGACTTGTTTATCTGCGAAGGAATGTATGGTGAACCGGACAAATACGAAAAGGCAGTTTCCCATAAGCATATGACAATGTATGAGGCGGCGGAGATTGCGAAAGAGGCAGAAGTAAAACAGATGTGGCTGACACATTATAGTCCGTCCCTGATCAAGCCGATGCAGTACATGGATGAAGTAAGAAAAATATTCCCGGCTGCGGTTGCAGGAAAAGACCGGATGGAGACAACGTTAAAATTTGCAGACTGATACAGACGGTAAAACAGGAAAAAGAGGAAGATGAAAATGGAGAAAAAAGATATAAAGATTCTGGCAATTGAATCATCTTGTGATGAGACTTCAGCGGCTGTCGTCGTAAACGGTAGGGAAGTATTATCAAATATCATATATTCACAGATTGACATTCACACACTGTATGGCGGCGTTGTTCCTGAGATAGCGTCAAGAAAACACATCGAGAAAGTGAATCAGGTAATAAGGGCTGCACTGAAAGAAGCAGACTGTACTCTGGATGATATAGATGCGATCGCAGTTACATATGGGCCGGGCTTAGTAGGAGCTTTGCTGGTTGGAGTAGGAGCAGCAAAGGCGATCAGCTATGCAAAGAATATCCCATTGGTAGGCGTTCATCATATAGAGGGACATATTGCCGCTAATTTTATAGAAGATAAGACATTGGAACCGCCATTTATGTGTCTGGTTGTATCCGGCGGGCATACCCATCTGGTAAAGGTGACAGACTACGGGCAGTTTGAGATCCTTGGTGTGACCAGAGATGATGCGGCAGGTGAAGCATTTGACAAAGTAGCAAGAGCTATCGGACTTGGATACCCGGGTGGACCGAAGGTAGATAAGCTTGCAAAAGAGGGAAATCCGGATGCAATTGAATTCCCTAGAGCAAAGATTTCCGATTCTGCATATGATTTTAGCTTCAGTGGTCTGAAGTCTGCAGTTTTAAATTATATCAATCAGAAGGAAATGAAGAATGAGGAGATCAACCGCGCAGATGTAGCGGCATCCTTCCAGAAAGCGGTAACGGATGTACTGACAGAACATACCATCTATGCAGCCAGGAAATATGGCATGGATAAAGTTGCGCTGGCAGGCGGTGTTGCATCCAACTCAGCACTTCGTGCATCGATGAAAGCGGCCTGCGAAAAAGCAGGAATTCAGTTATATTATCCGGCACCGATCCTTTGCACCGATAATGCAGCCATGATCGGAGCGGCTGGTTATTATGAATTCATAAAAGGTACCAGACACGGGCTGGATCTGAATGCAGTTCCAAATCTGAAATTAGGCGAGCGGTAGAAGGATACAGTAAGAAGTGAATGCAGATTGCTCTGCTGCTTTGTGAGTGTTTGTAAATATATGGTGAAAGAATACAATATGAAACAAATATTAGAGGCAAAAAAGATAAAAGGATAGAAGAGAAAACATGAAGACAACGGCGATCATACTTGCGGCAGGAAAAGGCAGCCGAATGCACAGTAAAATTGAAAAACAGTTCATGGAGCTTGGAGGCTATCCTGTAATTTATTATGCATTAAAAGCTTTTGAAGAAAGTCCTGTGGATTCCATCATTCTTGTAACAGGAAAAAACAGTGTGGAATATTGCAGGCATGAGATCATAGAGAAATATCATTTTACAAAGGTTGTATCTGTAGTAGAGGGCGGTGAAAATCGGTATGATTCTGTATATAATGGTTTGTGTGCATGTCCGGAGACCGATTATGTCATGATCCATGACGGCGCAAGACCATTTGTGACACAGGATATGGTCGTTAGATCGATCCAGACACTGGCAGATTACAAAGCGTGTACGGTGGGGATGCCTGTAAAGGATACGATAAAGATCGTAAATGAAAATCGGATTGGAATGGCGACTCCTGCAAGAGAGTACCTGTGGCAGATCCAGACCCCACAGAGCTTTGATTATAAATGTCTGATGAAGTGTTATCAGAAGATGATGAAGAAACGGGCAGATGGGGCAGCAATAGCAGTGACGGATGATACGATGGTGGTCGAAGAATACGGTAAGATACAGGTGAAAGTGATTGAGGGCAGCTATACAAATATAAAGATTACGACACCGGAAGATATGCGTATTGGACAGGAATTTCTGCAAAAACAGGGGTAAAGAAGTACTTGAAAATACCAGTCACAAAAAAATGAAATAATTTGAAAAAATGTGTTGACATAGAAAAACAGAAGTGCTAATATATACAAGTCGCCGGTCAAAAGGAGACTTAAACAACTGGATGGAGAGATATCGAAGTGGTCATAACGAGGCGGTCTTGAAAACCGTTTGTCCGAAAGGGCGCGAGGGTTCGAATCCCTCTCTCTCCGCTGACTTTTCAATAAACAAAGATGGAAAGTTCAAGCGCTTGATACTAGGAGAAGTACCCAAGCGGTTGAAGGGGCTCCCCTGGAAAGGGAGTAGGCCGTTAATAGCGGCGCGAGGGTTCAAATCCCTCCTTCTCCGTTAAGTTTTACTGGTACAGGCGAAAACAAAGAACCTTGAAAAATTAACAACATGACAACCCTGAAATTCCAAATAAAGAATTTCAAAAAGAACGTAACAGACGCAAGTCTGATACAAACCAAGAACAGTAAAG
>NZ_QUEV01000013.1:0-67666 GCF_003478225.1 Clostridium sp. AM54-37XD | reverse complement strand
TATTCACTTACAAGACTCTCAAACTAGTGGCAGGTATCGGTTGGTTCCCGATGTTTGATTCACTTATTCACTTACAAGACTCTCAAACGATCAAAAAACCCCTCGGAAATGGTAGCCAGGTTTGATTCACTTATTCACTTACAAGACTCTCAAACTGTAACAGGTACAAAACAAAAGATAGACCCGTTTGATTCACTTATTCACTTACAAGACTCTCAAACATAAAAAAAAGCACTAGGTAGCGGGGCTCAAGTTTGATTCACTTATTCACTTACAAGACTCTCAAACCTGCTTGTACTATATGCGTAGTTGTAATTTGTTTGATTCACTTATTCACTTACAAGACTCTCAAACTCAGCATTGCTGATATTTCTGTATTTACATGTTTGATTCACTTATTCACTTACAAGACTCTCAAACGCAAGGATTCGCTAGCAACTGTAACCGATGTTTGATTCACTTATTCACTTACAAGACTCTCAAACAGAGCCACTTTTAACTAAACTGTCAGTAAGTTTGATTCACTTATTCACTTACAAGACTCTCAAACCAAATCAGGGCGAATATTTAACTCAGAAAAGTTTGATTCACTTATTCACTTACAAGACTCTCAAACCCCAAATTGTAAAAATGAGGTTCTCACCGAGTTAAACATATAGACATATGCTGTAAGTTAATCTGATTCTATTATACAATATTCTTTATCAAGAATATACATTTTTCATATTCCAAACATTTCTTCTGCTGATTTTCGAATAAAATCAGATGGATTTTTTCATAAAAACAGCTTATATATAATTCTTTCAATTCATTTTCAGATAAATAGGTCTTCAGATTCACAAATATGAATACAGATATATGACATATCCGATGAAGAGTTTTAATATAATTACTTATCTTCTCTAATAATGAATCGCACTCATTATCAATATGCACATTATATAACTTTAACAACCCCTGAAAATTCTGTTCAAAATCGAATGTAACATCATATGGCACGGTCTCTATTGCCTGTGAGATCATTGAAACAATCTGTCCTTGCAACTCTGCCATTTCCTGAACAAACCAGTCATTTGCAGAATTATCAATCTCTTGGTATAACTTCTGGATTACTTTTCGTTCATTACAATCCAATAGAAATGGATTTATAATAACCGATGCTATTTTATCAAAGGTTAGAATCTTATCAGGCTCAGATAACACCCAGTTCTCTTCAGATATCATATCTTGTATCAGTACTGAAAAAATTTCAGGATTCTCCACTATTAAAATATTTATCATATTTTCTTCTATCTGAATGTCAAGATTATATAGTGAATATACTAATCTCATAAAATCACCAACCTTTGATCCGTGTTCAATACTTCATTTGAAGATTCTCCAACAATATATTCCATTTTCCCATATTGTTTTTCTGTAACCTTTAAAACTTGCACCAAACCTTCTGATGGTCTATTTTTTCGTATATTTTCTATTATTGTCTCTCCAACAGAAGAATTCTGTGCAAGTTTGCAATATACAGACTCCTGCATCATTAAAAATCCATTTTTCACAAGATATTTCCGAAATGTCCGATATGTTTTTCGCTGACTGGCAGTTATTACCGGAAGATCAAAAAAGACTACTATTCTCATATATCTATAACTCAAAGCTGTAAAATTTCATAAGAGATACGTCATTATCTCGTAATGCATCAAATATACTTTTACAATATAGTTTAATTGCATTACTAACATATTCTGTTCGTCCTCCTATAACAACCTCCTCCTGTAATATTCCTAATATCTGATGTTTTTCATCCGTTTCAAATTTCTCTGGTTTCATTACCACTACTTTTCTATCCACCAAAGGACGAAACGGTTCCATGAGATCAGATCCTAAATTAAACTGGTTAAACATATTATCATGAAACAGTCCAAATTGTGTTATATAACCATTTGAAACAATTTCCCGATTAAACATTGATAGTATAATACCATAGCCATAATTCAATGCTGCATTAATACTGTTCTCATCTGTTCTTGAAAAATCCAAACCAAACAGTGCATTAAAATATACTTTTGCAGCATGGCCTTCTCTGTTTGTTGCATCTCCATATTGCAGTTCTGTAATATATGTATCTAATTGATCTGCTTCTTTTTTATGAAATATCCGTAGCAAATCTGCCTGTTTTCGTATCTTTTCAGCAACAATTTCTGTCCATATAAGAGATTTCTTTTCTTGATTCCATTTAATCTGTTCCCTTACTTTCGCACTTGTATCATGACTTCCGTAATACGGGATTAGTTCTGATGATGGATTTCTCTTTTCATCACAGAAAACTACTTTTATTTTCTTTTTCATCAATTCACTCAACAATGCTGCAGTTATTGATACTGCTGTAGATTCTATGATTACCAAGATATCTCTGTCAGATGAATCTTGGTTACTTTATCTGTCCGGACAACGAGATATCCTAATTGATAATCCATTTTTGCGCTATTTGCTACTACTATTGTGCGCCAACTCATACTGTCAGCAGATTAACTCTCTGCTCATATAAACCTGTTACTGATTGATTAATCAATGTCACTTCTCTTTCTTCGGATACAGTTTTACTTATTTTCATTGATCCTGTCGTTTTGGACTCATTTATCAACTCCAAATTTGCTCCACCTAACGCAATCTGTGTCAACTTTAATATCTCTAATAAAACAGTTACCTGATCATTCAGGTTTAAATTAATAAATTCTTCTCTACGCTTAACAAGTTTTTCACCTACCGGGTTTGGCCGTTGACTATATATGGTATTATTATGTTTATCAACCAAAATATCATATAATACTAAATTTTTATCTTTTGTAATATTCTCATCATTCCCTTTCTCTAATTTTTTAATATAATTAACCCACTCCTGCTTTAAACATAACGAAACTGTGTTTCTTACATATAACTGATTTCCCGTCTTACCTGTAATCTGCATATAATATCCATTTCTCTTAATCAAAGACTGAATCAAGATTTTACGCACTCGTATATCAGGATTACTTAACTTCAAAACTTCCAGACAATATCTTTCCAACTCTGCTGGATTTTTTTCTATGCGTTCTTTCCACATAATCGGTACACTTTCAATTGTTCGAATACGTTTTCCCTTTTTACCATCATGTTCTACCAACATAAAATATGCAGTTGACACACTGGTAAATCCGCCATATTTCGTAACATCCTGCATTCTTTCATCTGAACTCTTCAGCGGAATATATGTTCCTTCTTTTGCCTTACTAGCCGAATATAACGTTTGATTAGCCAGTCCTCCTGTAACCTCATAACTCATTCTAGTCAACAAAGGTGTATTTCTCGCCATCGTTCTTTTTATTGTTTCCATTGTTGCAGTCTGCCCATTTCCTGATTGTGCAACCCAGCCTATATCATCACCACGTTTCACATCCTTAGCAAACATTTTTCCAAGATTATATGTTCCATGCTCTCGGATAAAATTAATCGGGTTCTTAGTAAACTTCACATAATATACATTACCTATAACTATATTAAGATACGCATCATGTGCGTGATGAAAATCATTTACAATTCTGGACTTCAGTAAATCATTATCACTTCTGAACTCAGACACATTTCTTGCTTTGGCATATACTAATGTAGTATCTGGCAAAGCTTCCTGTAATATAGTCGCAACTCCTTTTGTACCCTGACTTGTTTCAACTAACTGTCTTGCAATAAACCCTGCCTTTTGTTCATCAGTAAATGGATTTCTTCCAGTTAATCGTTTTAACTTTTCGTCATTAATAAGATTTTTTCTATGTAGTTCTCTCCACCAATTCACCTGTTTTTCATAGATACCAGACTCCAACGGATACACATCGCTTTTATGCGCATTTGATTGTTTTTCAACCAACACCATATTGTTTTCAAGATTATCATCCTTTACATAATGTCTTGGATAAATATGATCAATATCGTAAAGGTTATTATTAAATAACTGATCCAGATCAATTGGTCTTCCTGTATACATACATCTTCCCATCTGGGTAAGATACAGATACATTTTTTTACTTCTGATTCTTCCATCTTTATCAGCATCTTCTATCACTTTACGCCAGTCTTTATCCTCATCTTTTATCTTTGAATAAAGCTCATAAAATTTCTTAGCTCGTGAATCCTTTATATCATTTTTCTGCCCATGTTCACGCGTCATTTCAATAAATAATCGCTCTGGTTGACATCCCATAACCTTTGTTACTTCTTTAATGATTAGAATCGTCTGCCATATCATCCTCTTTACCGGTGCTGAAAAATACATATGGTCTAAATCTTCCGGCTGTAATTCAGTTAATACCTTATATGTTGACTCCTGCATATTTTCAAGTTCTTCTTTGAATGTATAGGAATCCTGAGCAAGCAATTCCATCAGATTATCGTTTGTTTCCCATAACATACGAATTAACGAATTAACTTCCCCTGTCTCCTTGCTGCACCCCTGAAGTTCCAGAAATTTTTTTGACAAATTTCCCCAATCTCTGAATTTTATTCCAAGAATACGCTTGATCTGTGCATCTGTAAGCACTTCACCATATTTCTCCAGTAATTGTTCTTTCAGAAAATGCTTAGAATCTCCATAAACGGTACACCAGAAAATAATCTGTTCAACCATTTTTTTGCATGAATCCTCATAAATCGCATCTCCAAATATTGCTTTAAACTTTGCAAATGATTTTAAAGTATTATTTAAACCATCCATTAAACCTGTAAGTTGTTCTTCGTCTTCTGCCTTTATTACTCCCCGCCCTACAAGATATTGCATAAGACTCTTTTTAGTAACGCGTTTTCCCTTTTCACATAATGTTCTATATATGTCCTGTTTAATATCTACTGGAAGCTTCTCACCATATACCTTTATATTATTTAATTCATTTAATACACAAAAACTCTCATATTCCAACGACTCTTTCGGTAGAACCTGTTCATCATTCATATATGTGCATCTTCTTACCATGCGTGAAATAAATTTCTCTGATGTCTTTTTCATATCAATCTTCTGATCAATATTCCATGGAAGCACTTTTCCTTCTTCTTTACGAACTACCCATCCATTTCCACCAAACTCTGCACTTTTCTCGGTTGTCGGTCCAATATAATAAGGGATCTGAAATGCAAATAATTTCTGAATCCTTTCAGAAACCGTATAACCGGACTCATCTTTTTCCTTAAGAAACGGCAAATAATTTTCTGCATTGGCAAGAATCTTCTTCATTTCCTTTAAATGAATCTGATTTGGGATAACACCATTCGATGCAGTCAACTGTTTAGGCAAGAAATTATCCAACTCTATCTGCATCATAATATATGTCTTTTCTTCATTTTCCGGCATATCTTTCAATATTTTTTTCAGTGTAGAATACAGATCTTCTTTTTTATTTCCATCCATATTCCTTCTTTGCTTTTCATGTGAATTAACAGAATGCACATACGCACTATATGAACCTTTTTCTGTGCCTCTAAACAGGAAATCAAACTGATGCTGTGTTCCATATTCTTTTATGTAATGTTTTAAACAGGCTAAGTCACTCTTATGTTTTTCATATTCAGCAACTCTGGCATCCGACAAATATGTATATCCATTCATTATTCGATTCAATATAGCTGCATCATATATTTCTTTCATTATGAGTATTAAATCATATTTTTCTTCACCAATAGCCTCACTGATTTCTGTTGCTTTTTCTTCAAATGCAATATCTGAAAAATTAACCTTTATGGTTTTATCAAAATCCTCTGGCAAAGTGTCTCCAAACATTAACTTTACACTTTTATCCAAACCGAGCATACATTCAATTAATGCATATTGTTGTTTATCCTTCCGTGTTACATGTAACAACTCTGCAATTAATTCGCCCTTTCTTTTTCGAGATAAATCATTACTACTCAAATAATTTTCCAGCTCCTCATACCTTATGTCCGTGGCAAAAGAAACTCCCAATTGCTCTGCAGCCTTATCTACAAAATCCGTATATATATCTTTAATCTTCCTGCTTTCCCCATCCGCACTAAGTGTAGCATTTAAGAAATGTCCTCTGTGTTTAAACATATTCAATAATGCTAAATATACCAATCGTACATCATGTGGCTCTTTTGATTTAATCAACTCCTGTCTAAGATGAAAAATTGTAGGAAATTCTTTGAAATATTCTTTATCTGTATATTCCGCATCATTAAATATCCCATTACTTTCTCTTACAATCTCGTCTTTATCTTCCTCATGATATTTACTGTTTTTTAATCTCTGATAAAAATTAGGATCTACCTGATGTATCGCATCATGAAAATATTCCTGTAACAGACCAATCCTGGCTACCTGTCTCTGTCTTCTTCGTCTGCTTACACGATGTGTCCGACGTTCAACTGCTGTAGCTGCTTCTTCAAATTCACGTATTCCCCACATATCTTTTCCTTTTCTTCTAAGCAGTTGATAGTGTTCATCTGTTACTGCCCAGCCTACCGACGATGTTCCCATATCCAATCCCATAAAATATCTCATACCATTTCCTCCTAAAATTAAAATTATCTATTGCATTTTTATGAACAACCTGTTATCCTTAAATAGAACTTACAAGACGAGTGCAAATAAGGTTTATCCGAATCCGTCGTAAGACTCTACATGGTGTAGAACAAATAGACTTGGTAACAAGTCTTTTTTTGTGTCTTATTTTTCTGTCTATGTAGCAATTTTCTTATTCTGGTTAGAATCATTATACAAACTATGATGTACAAAAAATTTCTCATTGTATATGTTATTGTTTATTATTGTGAATTTTTATTTGCTGCGAAGATATACTATCTTTACAATCAAACAATACACATTCATTCTTGGAGCTTAAGTGATAAACTTAAAGAAATGTTATCTCAGACCCGCCCCCTTTTATTATGGAAATATTATACCTTTATTTGTCATAATGTGCAATAATATACGCATATTTTGTCAAATTTTAGAAAATACACTTTCAAATACCAATAATTCAAATGCAAACACCCCCGCTTATACAAGCGAGGGTGTTTTTCAAACTATGTAATACATTTAAAACTTCACAACTTCCGGTTCATGTGTAAATGATGAGAATGTTGCTGTGGCATTCTTAAAATAAAATACCTCCGTATTACCATCATCTGCGGAATACATCTTCTGTAATGAAGGGTATGCATCCAGCATAGACTGTCTTGCTTCTCTGCGGTCATCTTCCACCAGTTCTCCTGCTACACGAAGCCATTCTCCATTCATAAAAGCACAGATCTCAACCTTCGGATTTGCATGGATCTGCTTTGATACATCTTTTACTTTTCCTGTCTGTATGTATAACTTGCCTTCAAAAATATGGGCAGTTCCAAATGGTCTGACTCTTGGCTGGTCACCCTCTACAGTTGCTAAATAATAAGTTTCTGCGTCCTTTAAAAATTTTGCTACTCGTTCCATAGCATTGTCCTCCTGTTTATAAGCTTTTTAATAGCTTACGCCTCATACACCGGCTCAAAATCCTCTACCCCATGTCCACATATCGGGCAGGTGAAATCTGCCGGCAGCTCGCTTCCTTCATATACATAATTACAGATACGGCAGCGCCAGCCTACGATCTTTTTGTCCTGGGCTTTCGGTTCTGCTTTTGGTTTTACCTTTGTCTGATAATCCGCATAAGTCAGCGGTGCATTTTCATTGATCAGCTTGGCATCTACGACTTCTGCGATAAATAACGTATGTGTGCCGAGGTCACGCTGTTCTACCACTTTTCCGCTGATCACGGCACAGGCATTCCATCCCATATACGGAATGTCATTGCAGTCCTTTGGCATTTGCAGATCTGCGAATTTGTCCACATCTCTGCCGGACTGGAACCCGAAATGTTTTATCGTTGCAAATGAGCAGGTCTGATCCAGAATACTCAAAGCGAATATCCCGCTCTCTTTCAACAAGTCACATGTATAATTCGTGTTTAATACAGATATCGCAACCCGAACCGGATTGCCTGCCACCTGTATACATGTATTTGTGATACAGCCATTTACCTTCTCCCCTGATTTGGTTGATAACATGAATACACCATAAGATAAATTATAGATTGCTTTTTTGTCCATATGCTTGTACCTCCCTATAAAGTATGATTTGTTTTTCTACATCCGTGCCAACAAATAATTTTATATTCATTATACCACAAACTGAATTAATTTATAATCCTTTTCAAGAATTATTCTCAATAATAGTTCTGAAAATATCAGGCAGCTTGATATCCCTGATTCAGGATTACTGCCTGATATTTTTTCTATCACTACTATATAATAATAAATAACCGGTAGCTGCTATCTTCTACTTCCCGCATTTCTCCACGCATGGAGCACTTGTATCAAATGCTGAGTTAAATGCATAGAAGTTCTTTGTATCCATCTTGTCACGGACAATGCCAAGGCTTTCACCGAAACGCTGGAAATGTGCGATCTCACGTTCACGAAGGAATTTGATCGGCTCATATACATCCGGATAGTCCTTGCAGAGACGCAGGATATTGTCATAAGTCGAGCGGGCTTTCTGCTCTGCTGCCATATCTTCGAAAAGATCCGTGATCGGATCACCCTTGCTCTGGAATTCGCAGGCGTTAAATGGAATGCCGCCTGCTGCCTGCGGCCAGATTCCTAAGGTGTGATCGATGTAATATTTGTCAAATCCCGATGCCTTAATCTCCTCGATCGATAACCGGCAGGTAAGCTGGTAAATGATCGTGGCAACGATCTCCAGATGTCCCAACTCCTCTGTACCGATATCAGTAAGAATCGCTTTCACCTTATTGTCCGGCATTGCATAACGCTGGGACAGGTAACGCATAGATGCACCCATTTCACCATCCGGTCCGCCGTATTGTGAGATTATTGCCTGCGCAAGCTGTGCATTTGTCTCTTTGATATTTACCGGAAACTGTAATCTTTTTTCATAGATCCACATTTAACAACCACACTCCCTTTCCCATGGCCAAGGTTTGTCAACCCAGTCAAAATAATTGTCATCATTTACCTGATATCGGTTCAACGGACCATAGGCGGTCGTGTATTCGCGGACTGCCTGCTGCCGCATTGCTTTATAGTTGTTGTATGCTGCCAGTGCCTTTGGACATTCCGGGTGAGTGTCCAGATACAGGGAAATGTCATCCAACGCGAAGGACACTTCTGTTATAAAGGCAAAGAGCTGCTGTTTGTTCATATTATTCATTGCCTATTTCCCCCTTACACCACAAAAGATCAGATTCAGATCCGGGAACATGGTTCCTTCGCACAGACCCTTTTTCGCATCATAGAGTTCCCCAAATTCCTGACTTGGCACATACGCCATACCAATCGGATGCGGACTGAATCTGCCACAGGTCTCTACATCCTTTCTTGTTGTTTCGCAATGATCCTGTCTGGAAGGACAGCCGCCTGTGCCCTGACGGTTTCCATTGCAGGAAGAGGCATTGCGGTTATTTGCATATTGCATCATGAGATTTGGCTGAGCAGGATATCTGCCGCCATTTCTGTTGCAGTTTCTATACTGTTCCAAATGAATATACCTCCTGAATTTACATATTATTCATCTCTCTATACTTTATGGGGAAAATGTGAAAATGTGACATATTACAGGATGATTGAGACGAATACATATAAAAAGAGCAGTAAATCTGATAATTTTACTGCTCTTTTTATATGTATTAATTTAACAAATTTTCTATATTTCTTGCACCATACAATAACCGTCGTACTTCCATAATATCATCAATTACCACATAATAAATCACATAATTTCTTACATAGATCCGGTAATATGGATATTCACGTTTTTTTCTGGAATGATATGGTTCAAACGCTACCGGATTGTTTAATCTGTCAAATATCTTAGCTTGTAGATTTTATCTTGCATCCATCACACTCCTGCTTTGCTAAATACTTCTTCATGTGAAAGTCTTTTATCTGTCGCTTTTGCCTGTCTGTCAGCTTCATCAAGTTTCATTTCAACATTCTCTGTAAGATTAGCATACTCTTCCATACTTAAAACAACCATCGCCCCATATCCATTTTTCGTTAAATATACAGGCTTTCCACTATTCACAATTGTTTCAATTTCAGGGAACTTATTTCTAAGATCTGAAACCGGTCTAATCTGTATCATTTTTATCACTCCTTTTTATTCCATGCTTCTTGTTGTTAATATATTATCATTATTTTATCGTTATTCTGATATTATTGCAATATAGAATATATAAAATTCACATTGTATGAATTTAAAAATCGATAATACTATAGCATACTTCCCCCATATTCCCGCATATATTCATTATGTAAAAGCAAAATCAAAGGGGCTTCTATGATTAATCTGATCTGGGCTGCCATGATCTTAGTCGGTATTATCACCGCACTTCTGACTGGGCATATGGAAGATGTGAATGCAGGTATCATTGATGCCGGGAGTGACGCCGTTTCACTCTGTATTACCATGCTTGGAATTGTTACGATGTGGTGTGGAATTATGAAGATTGCAGAACGCACCGGTCTGATGAAAAAATGGTCGTCGAAAATGTCCCCTGTCATGAGATTCTTATTTCCGAGACTTTCCCCGGAGCATCCGGCATATGAATATATGTGTACGAACATCATTGCAAATATTGTAGGGCTTGGGTGGGCTGCAACACCGCCGGCACTAAAGGCGATGCAGGAGCTGGCTAAGGACAACAAGGGAAGCAAATCTGCCAGCCGTGAGATGTGCGTCTTCCTGATTCTGAATATTTCTTCGCTGCAACTGATCCCGGTAAATATCATTGCCTATCGTGCAACCTATGGCTCTGAACATCCTACCGCCATTATCCTGCCCGGCATCATCGCAACGGTCTGCTCCACCGCCGTCGCCGTCCTGCTGGCTGTCATTATTAACAAACGAGGAAAATGAAGCGGCGAGTTCACTTAGAAATCTTTAATAAGCAGCGCAGTTGACTTTCATAATACAGAATATATCTGTGTATATATTTCGGTTTGGCAGGTTATTTATCGCAGACGTATGTCTGATTTTGGAAAAGTCAACGAGCATCGTTTGAGTTTTCGAAGCATGTTTGAGCCTGTTTACAGGCGAGTTCGCGTAGAAAACTCATAATAGACAGCGCAGTTGACTTTCAAAATCGACATGTCTGCTAAATAACCTGCCAAAACGAAATAAACATACACAGAATCTTAATGGAGGCTTGTCATGCTGACAACAATCTCAAACAGTATCATCCCGATGGTCATATCTGCTGTTGTGTTATATGGCTGTATTAAAAAGACGAATGTCTATGAAGATTTTATTGATGGGGCATTTGATGGAATGAAGATCGTAGTCGAATTAGTTCCAACACTGATTGGTCTATTTGTGGCTGTGCGAATCTTGAATGATTCCGGCGCCCTTGACCTGATCACAACCGCGCTGAAGCCGATTGCTTCTCTCATACATACCCCGGATTGTGTGATCCCCGTCATCATAACGAAGCTGTTCTCCTCCGGGTCTGCCACCAGTCTGATGCTTAACATCTTTAACGACTATGGACCTGATTCCAGAGAAGGGCTCACCGCTGCCATTATCCTTAGCTGTACGGAATCTTTATTCTATACGATGTCTGTATATCTGATGGCTGCTAAAGTCCGCAAATCCCGATATATCATCCCCTGCGCCCTGTTGTCTCTCGGTGCAGGGATCGTCGTAAGTATCCTGCTGGCAAATATGTTAGTATCCTAGGGCACCTGTTTTTCAAGTGCCCTTTTTCTTTTTATTCTAACATCCGCATCGCTTCTTCCATCACCTGAAGCTTGTAGATCGTCTGCGCTACAAGATCTTCTCTGGCATTCACATCCGACTGGATTTCTCGCCGCTTCGTGTCCTGTAACTGATATCCGGTTCTGACTTCGTGAAGCTGCTCGCCTTTTGCAGCCAACTCGCGTTCAAGCCGTTCTGCATCTGCGCGTTCTTTTCGTATTCCGTCTGCCTTATTCTGATCGATCAGTCGCGCAAATACGTAACCGATCACAAAACAGAGCACGATCGCAAGTATTGATGTAACCAGAAAACGAACCACATCTGTACCATTCATACGCTCTGACATTTGAATGTACGCCCGTGGCATCAGGAACAATTCCATGATACAGAATATGACAAATGGAACAATGGCGGCACGGATACCGGTTCGTATCCATTTGCTTCTGTGTCTTGGTACGATCTGCGCCTGATTGTTCCGAGCAGTCAGAAGCTCCAGTTTGTTCTTCCGTTCCATTGCCCATGCTTCATTTAAGCGTTCCAGTACATCCGGACTTTCTGCCAGCCGTTCCTTTGCCTGTTCATATGCCTGAATATCCTTTGAGGTACGGAGTTTATCCATATCCTGTTTCAGATTCTCAATCACTACCCGGATCGTTTCCTCATAAAGCCGGTCATTCATTTTCCGGCTGCTTCTGGTGTATATCTTTGATCGTTCTATAACGAGGTCAACTGCCAGCTTCGCCCCATCCTCCCGGATCGGAGAGTCGGCATCCAGTTTATCAAGCAATCGTCCAAATGCATTTCCCCGGTTTGCTTTTCTGTATTCATCATAATCCTCACGCTGATACACTTCTCCGATCAGCGCGGCAATCCGGTAAGTGACCAGTGCCTCCTGCAAATGAAAGGTCTTCTCACATTTTTCCGGTCGTACCAGATAGATCGAATAAATGTTTTTTTCTCCCTCTCTTGCAATAATACGATGCAATTCATCTGCCAGTTCTTCATCTGAAATATAATTACTGACCGGATAGCGGATCGTCTTATATTCTTTTTGTGATGCAGGCACAAGCCGTACCGATACCACGCCATCTGATAACTTTCCCTGCACATAGCCATGCGGTCCGGTCTCCCTGTTATTGTCCGGTTCCAATACACCCGGATAACAAATCCTGCCATTGTACATATTTTTATAGGAAGCTTCATGTCCTAATCCGATATAATCAAATCCTGCTTTCCGGATTGTCGGATAATCGATCGGTATCGCGCCATGATTTCCGGCATGAGCCAGCAGAATATTTGTCATCTCATTATCCGCCGGTGTCAGTTCATCTAAAACTGCCATCTGCGCTCCGGCACTATAATAGCCGGCACAATAAAGTACCGCATTTTTTTTCGGAAACCGGATAACATCGATCATGGCAGTTGCATTTTCATGTTTTACTCCATATATTGCAGAGCCTGCCGGAACCGGATTCCGATACTCGCTGCAGCCTGCCACATAAATATTTGACCGGAAAGAATAGCCCGTAAGTGCACTATCTGATTTCATGTAATCATGATCTCCCTGACAATAAATGACCGCCGTTTTATCAAGCGGCAGAAATATCTCATCAATCCAGGCAAGATCTTCTTCTGTTGCCGGATGGTCAAAGAGATCCCCTGTGATAAATACAAAATCAGCCTGTAATTTTCCTGCATCAGAAACAACCTGTTTCAAGGTCATTATCCCGTCCTTTTCACAGGTCTGTCCGAACAGTAATTTGTCTGCTTTTCGTCCGATATTCACATCACTGATATGGATAAACTGAATTGCTTCCATCGAGATCTCCCGTCTTCTCACTTCATTTTCCTGTCAAATGTATATTTTTCACTTTATTTTCTAAAGTTCGTGAATAATTTTCCATAATTTTATTAAGTTTGACTTCTTATATACTATCATACCATATTTTTATGCCGGATACATCCTGTTTTTCGATACGGCTGATTGACTTTTGAAAAATGCTCTCGTATAATAATGAGTGTTTTTTTAATGAGAGCGTATGTCTATGCGTTTTTAGAATATATCAGGAGGAAATTATTATGCCTATTAAGTACGTGTTTGTCACAGGCGGTGTCGTATCCGGTCTTGGTAAAGGTATCACTGCTGCCTCCCTTGGTCGTCTGCTCAAAATGAGAGGCTACAAGGTTACCAGCCAGAAATTCGATCCATACATCAACATGGATCCGGGTACTATGAACCCGATCCAGCATGGTGAAGTATTCGTAACCGATGATGGTGCGGAGACTGATCTGGATCTTGGTCATTATGAGCGTTTTATCGATGAAAGTCTGAATAAGAATTCGAATGTTACGACCGGTAAGATCTACTGGAGTATCTTACAGAAAGAACGCCACGGCGACTTCGGCGGACACACCGTACAGGTAGTTCCACATATAACAAATGAAATCAAAGAGCGCTTCTATCGGAATCCGGATGCAAAGGATACCGAGGTTGCGATCATCGAAATTGGCGGTACAGTCGGTGATATCGAGAGCCAGCCTTTCTTAGAGGCGATCCGTCAGTTCACACATGATGTCGGACATGAGAATTGCATTATGATCCACGTTACTCTGATTCCTTATCTGAAAGCTTCCGGTGAATTAAAGACAAAGCCAACGCAGGCGAGTGTTAAGAACCTGCAGGGAATGGGTATCCAGCCGGATATTCTGGTCTGCCGTTCTGATTATCCACTGGATCAGGGCTTAAAGGATAAGATCGCATTATTCTGTAATGTACCTAGCCAGAATGTCATCCAGAATCTGGATGTTGATGTATTATATGAAGTTCCTCTCGCTATGGAGAAAGAGCATCTCGCTGATGTTGTATGCAAATGCTTACATATGGATTGTCCTGCTCCGGAACCACATGCATGGAAGGAATGGAATGATATGATCACTGCCTGGAAGAATCCGGAAAAAAAGGTTCGTGTTGCTCTCGTCGGCAAATATGTCTCACTGCATGATGCATACATTTCCGTTGTTGAATCCTTAAAGCATGCCGGTGTTGCAAACGATGCCGAGGTTGAGATCAAATGGGTAGATTCCGAACTTGTAACTCCTGAAAATGTGGAAGAAACACTGGGTGACGTCGATGGAATCCTTGTTCCGGGCGGTTTTGGTGACAGAGGTATCGAAGGCATGATCACAGCGATCCGGTATGCAAGAGAGAAAAAGGTTCCTTACCTTGGTCTGTGTCTCGGTATGCAGCTCACGATCGTTGAATTTGCAAGACATGTCCTTGGTTATGCAGATGCCCACAGTTCAGAATTCAATCCGAACTCTTTCCATCAGGTTATTCATATCATGCCGAATCAGCATGATGTAACAGACCTCGGTGGAACATTAAGACTTGGTTCTTACCCATGTGTACTCAGCAAAGATTCCAAATCCTATGAGCTCTATGGCACAGAATATATCCATGAGCGTCACAGACATAGATATGAAGTCAACAATGACTACCGTAAGGCTTTAACAGATAATGGTATGGAACTGGTTGGTCTCTCTCCTGACGGTCACATCGTTGAGATGATCGAGATTCCGGATCATCCTTGGTTTATCGGAACTCAGGCGCATCCGGAATTCAAATCCAGACCAAATAAAGCACATCCGCTTTTCAAAGGCTTTGTTGCTGCGGCACTCGCTCACGAAGAGCAGTAGTTTATGCGAACACTTTACAACTGGTGTGTTTGCATAAATCTATGAAAAAAAGAAGATCGTCTTACCTATTATTGCGCAAGTCGTTTGCACTCTATTTCAACGCAACGGTACTAAGCTCCTCGCCTTTGGCGACTCACTAAGAACCGGCGTTGAAACAGGCTTGCTTCATAATAGTAAGACGATCTTCTCTTTTTATTCAAATTCTCAATATGCAAACACACCAGTTATAAAGTATTCGCTTTCGAATCATCTTGATTTATTCATAGATCTATAGTTTGAAACGCTCTCGTCACAAGCAACAAATTAAAAATACCATATAAAAGAAATGAGACATCTATATTTTATGTAGCAGACCTATTCGAACGCCGGTTCTTAGTGAACTGCCATAGGCAGTGAGGTTAGAACCGCTGCGTGAGAATAGAACGAAAGTGTTCTGCGTAATAAAGATATAGATGTCTCATTCTTATATGGTATTTTTATTTATACATCATCATGGCTTCAGTGCACGGGTTGCGTTGATGATCGCGAGGAAGGCAACACCGACATCGGCGAATACCGCTGCCCACATATTTGCAAAACCAAGGGCACCGAGTACCATAACAATGATCTTGACAGCAAGTGCAAACACAATGTTCTGCTGCACGATACGAACCGTCTTTCTGGCAATTGCATATGCTACGGCAATCTTGCCCGGATCATCATCGATCAAAACGATGTCTGCTGCTTCAATCGCAGCATCCTGACCCATAGCTCCCATTGCGATACCGACATCGGCACGCATTAAAACAGGCGCATCATTGATTCCGTCACCGGTGAAGATCAATGTACTGTCTTCATCCTTCTCGCGGAGAAGCTGTTCTACTTTATCTACCTTATCACCCGGCATCAGCTCTGCACATACAGTATCAATGCCAAGCTCTTTTGCTACACTGTCAGCAACCTCTTTCTTATCACCGGTCAGCATAACAACATTATCAATTCCACATTTCTTGATTGATGCGATCGCATCCTTAACGCCATCCTTGATCTCATCAGCGATCGTGATACATCCCTTATATGCACCATTTTCCGCTACGAAAAGGACTGTTCCAACCTTGGATGGCTGTTTTGCTCCTGCCATAGATATCTTTCTGGAATCCAGAAGCTTCTTATTTCCGACTAACACTTCTTTTCCATCTTTTAAGACCTTGATACCCATTCCGGAGATTTCCTCATATCCATCGAGGCGGTCGATCTGTACCGTTCCCTTATATGCAGCCTTGATCGATGCTGCGATCGGATGGTTGGAGTAATATTCGCCATATGCTGCAAGTTCCAGAAGATCATCCTCACTGATTCCATTTGCACATGTCTCTACAACCTTGAATACACCCTTTGTCAGAGTTCCGGTCTTATCAAATACGGCAATCTTTGCTTTACCCAGAAGTTCCAGATAGTTACTTCCTTTTACAAGGATACCTGCCTTGGATGCTCCGCCGATTCCACTGAAGAAACTAAGTGGAATGGAGATGACCAATGCACATGGACAGGATACTACCAGAAAGATCAGTGCACGGTGGAACCATTTACCAAATTCACCTACAAAGATCGGCGGAATGATCGCTACTGCAAGTGCAAGGAAACATACGATCGGTGTATAGTATTTTGCAAATCTGGTAATGAACTGCTCGTACTGTGCTTTTCTCGTACTTGCATTTTCCACCAGTTCCAAAATCTTCGATACGGTCGAATCGTCAAATTCCTTTGATACCTTGACACGGATCACACCGTTCTGGTTAATCACACCACTTAACACTTCGTCACCAACAGACAGCTTTCTAGGTACGGATTCACCGGTAAGCGCTGCTGTATCTACAAATGTTTCACCTTCGATAACAGTACCATCGAGAGGAACTTTTTCACCCGGCTGCACGATGATGATATCACCGATCGCAACTGTCTCCGGTTCTACCTGAACGATCTGTCCATCTTTTTCAATATTTGCATATTCCGGCATAATGTTCATCAAATCTGTGATACTGGCTCTTGATCTGTTGACTGCATATTTCTGGAACCATTCTCCGACCTGATAGAACAGCATAACGGCTGCCGCCTCGCCAAATTCTCCGGTTCCGTATGCGCCTACAGTTGCAACTGCCATCAGGAAGTTTTCGTCAAATACATGACCCTTGCTGATATTTTTGATTGCCTTTAAAAGGACATCATATCCTGCCATCAGATATGGTACTGCGAACATCGCAGCCTTTACAACTGTATCCCACACTCCATTCAAATGGATGAGCTTCTCTGCAATCTCGCATGCGATAAATACCACCAGTGCAACGATGATTCGAATTAACATCTTTTTCTGCTTCTTACTCATAATCCATCACCTTTTTTCTGCTATCTGCGATAATTTTCTTATTTTATCTTCTCTTTCAGCTTATGTAAATCTGTAACGTCTTAATGTTCAGATCTGCATTATTTCTAATATTCGATCGTAGCTTCCTCATCAATGCTCTTGATGATCTTTTCTGCCTGCTTTAAGATCTCGTCTAATTTGTCTTCATCTGCGTCTAATGTAAGTTTCTGTGCCATAAAGCTGATAGATGCGCTGTTAACTCCCGGTAACTTGCTGATCTGCTCCTCCATCTTTGCTGCACAATTTGCGCAATCTACATCACTTAAATTATATCTCTTCTTCATAATATCCACCTTTAACCTTTCTTATTATTCAAATATATGCTCAAGTCCCATTCGCATGATCACTGCTACATGGTCATCGGCAAGCTCATAAAACATATTCTTTCCGGCTCTGCGGTTCTTGATCAGCTTCGCCTGTTTTAACACTCTTAATTGATGAGAAATGGCAGATGCATTCATTCCAAGCTCTTCTGCGATGTCACCAACACTTTTTTCGTGATCCAGCAGTGTGTATAAGATCTGGATTCTGGTAGAATCGCCAAATACTTTAAACAACTCGGCCAGATCATACAGATTCTCTTCGTCCGGCATCATCTCATTAATCTCAGCGGTGATCTCAGCAATATCGTTCTCTTTGCATTCACATGCTTCCCTGCTGTCCGTATTCATTCTGTTCCTCCTCTCGTTGTTTTATTGAACATTTGAATATCTGTTCATATGTTGTTTTTAATATAACATTATGTTTGTACCCTGTCAACTGATTTTTATATTTGCTTCAAATAAATTTTTGTCGCCAGATTCATTATGTTATATTTTTTCATTTTATACCTTCATCCTGTGTATACATTTTCCCTTATAATGGCAGTATATTTTTTTCATGTTCGCACAAACTAGAGATATGGAACCATTAATTTTGCGACGCCTTGCCAAAAACTAATGTCCAAATAATTAGAAATCAGAGAGGAATGCCATGAAAGTATTTAATGTTATTTGTCTTACTCTTGTGATCGTTGGGGCGATCGTTTGGGGTATCATCGGAATCTTTAATTTTAATCTTGTAGATGCTTTATTCGGAACCGGCTCCGCCTTTTCCAGAATCATCTACACACTCGTTGGTATCGCCGGACTGTACCTGATCTCCTTCTACGGTCTGATCTGCAACGAGGACTAGCCGAACACGCAAAAAATCCCCCTTATGGTTGTGTGCCCTCTTCATATGCTGGTTCTTCCACTAACAATGACCTGCTGCGTTTTCTGTATGTTGCACATGCCTGATCCGTAAATACTCCTGTGCCAACTCGCCTTCGGCTCAGACAGGCACCCGTATTTACTGGCAATGTGCACCATACAACGAAAGCCTCGCATATGTCATATTTTAGTGGAAGAACCAGCATACAAAGAGGGATTTACTATCCACAATGAAGGATTTTTTCTGCTATTGATATTCCCACTATGAAAAACTCGCGAATGTTTTTTCATAGTGAAAACACCAACACTCGAAACTGGATAAATCCCTGTATATCGAATGGTGTATTTTTCTGTTTATCTTTTTATTACTCATTTACATATAGCAACAAAACGCCCACCAAACAAATCTGATCTGGTACCTGCTCTATTATAATATGACATTAGCGAGGATTTCTTGATGAATTGCACATTGTCAGCGAATGCGGGTGCTTGTCTGAGTCCGAAGGACGAGTTAGCACAAGAGCATGAGCGGATAAGACATGTGCAATGAATAGAAACCGCAGCAAGTCATTTATAATAGGGTAGGTATCAGATCAGATTCATTTGGTAGGCGTTTTTCTATAGTTAAAATAAAAATTCTTCGACAACGCAGCGGATCAGGCAGTAGAGGATGACCACGATCATAAGCGGGGTAAGCAGTCGAAGCTTTTTGCCATTTTCATCGTACCGGTTAAAAGGTTCGGTGAATACAGCGGTGAAACTCTCCTTTCTACCATTTATAACTGCAAGCAGATAAATAATTCCTGCCGATATTACAGTGCCAACCAGTGCCATAGGTATATATGCCCGGATGGTGCTGAGCAGCATCGTCTGTGTTACTTCTGTATTTTCTGCCTGATCTTTTAACGCCGGAATGATATTTGCAATATGCTTTATAACAACAGAAAAACCATTGATCAGAAAATGCATGATCATTGTTGGAATAATGCTTCCGGTTGCTTCTACAACAAATCCAAAGATCAGACCGATCACAACCGCATATGCCATCTGATTAAAATTCATATGCATCAGTCCAAATAAAAAGCCTGACATCAATATGGCCTTTAATCTGCCGGCTTCATGAAAGCTTCCGAACATGACACCACGATACGCCAGTTCTTCTATCACACACGGCAAAAATGCCATGAAAAAAAGCGAAGTCCCAAGTGTATTATGATCAACCAGTGCTGAAGCTGCATTGCTGATCTCATTTCGCACAAATAACATTGAGATTGCATTTAACAATGTAATAAGTGGCTCCATAAACAGAACCAGTGGTGGAATCAGCAGGAGTGTCAACGGATGAAATCTCCGAAACCAGATGATATCCTTTACATGCTTTCTCATGATGAACAGATATAACACTGTTGGTACAAATATCAGACTCTGACTGAATAATATGTTTTGTTTTATCGTGATGCCGGAAAACAGATCTGTAAATAACGCCAGCACCGTTACGACCTCGTAAACTGCGATCAAAGCTGTAAACAAACATTCAGCTCCAAAAATTTTCTTTCTTGTCTCCATATACCCTCTTATAATAATGTGGCAGATATCATTCATACATCTGCCACACCATCATTTTAAAATCTTTATTTATACAACTGCTACTGCTTCGATCTCAATCAGTACGTCTTTTGGAAGTCTTGCAACTTCTACACAAGAACGTGCAGGGAAATCTTTGTTGAAATATTCTTTGTAAATATCGTTGATAATTGAGAACTGGTTCATATCCTTAATAAATACTGTAGTCTTTACAACCTTGTCACAGGATGAACCGGATGCCTCGATCAGATTCTTCAGATTTGAGATTGCCTGTTTTGCCTGAACTGTGATATCTCCTTCTACTAACTGATTCGTTGCAGGATCGATCGGAACCATTCCTGACGTAAATAAAAATCCATTAGCAACGATTGCCTGTGAATATGGTCCGATTGCCTGTGGTGCTTTCTCTGTGCTTATTATCTTCTTATCCATTTTTATATCCTCCTGAAATTTAATGCCTATATCTCCATAATGATCTCTCTTGCCAGACTCTCCGGTATGGCTTTTGCATACTGGTCACCATCAAATACCTCGATTGCGCCGATTCCATGCTGTAAAACGAAACGCAAATGTCCGTCTCTGACCTTCTTATCGGTATACAGCTTCTTAACCAGAGCGTCACGGTCAATATAATCCGGAATCTCCGTTGGAAGATCTGCCTGCTTCAACATGGCAACCATAGCTGCTTCATCCTCTGCTGTACAGTAGCCAAAATGTTCTGCCATCTTCACCTCTGCAACCAGACCGATCGCAACGGCCTCTCCATGCAGCAGCTTATAATCACTGACTGTCTCGATGGCTCTTCCAACCGTATGTCCAAGGTTCAAAACCTCACGCAAACCGCTTTCCCGCTCGTCCTTCATAACGACCTGATATTTGATCTCGCAGTTCTTCTCCGCGATATGTCTGCATACCTCGTCCTTTACTGCAAACACATCTTCGATATGCTCTGACAGATAATCGAAGAATTCCCTGTCTGCAAGGCAGGCGTGCTTGATCGTCTCTGCAAGACCTGAAGATAACTGCCGCTGTGGAAGTGTCTTCCATGTTGCGATATCCAGATATACCTTCTGCGGCTGATTAAACAGTCCGATCAGATTGGTTGCAAGCGGTGTATCGACCGCTGTCTTTCCTCCCACGGATGCATCCGCTGCCGCAAGTAATGTCGTTGCATAATTGATAAATGGAATTCCTCTGCCGTAGGTTCCGGCTACAAATCCTGCAAGGTCTGTCACCACGCCACCGCCAACGGCGATAATGCAGCAATCTCTCCGATATCCCTTTGCAAGCATGGTATCTTCTACATACTCCTTTGTCGCTCTGGTCTTGCTCAGTTCTCCTGCCGGAAAACTTATAAGATCTGTCTTGTATCCTGCTTCTTCAAGCATCTTATAAATCTTGTCCGCATACAGCTCTTTTACATTGCTGTCTGTAACTACTACAAATTTGGATATTTTTCCAACCAGACCGGCTTTCAGATCATCGATCAGCTTCTGTTCCAGCTCATATCCAATCTCGATCTCATAGCTGTCGTCTACTACTTTTTTTAATTCAACCTTGAAATTACTCATCTTCATCCTTTCATTTCCTGGTACTTTTCAGCCATATAACACGCATAGCTGTCTTTTTGTTTCTCCTGAACATTCCTGCTCATTTACGAATACATTATTTGATGATAATGTTTTTCTCTGTGATCCGGATCTTACCCTCTTTTAACAGATGTCCAACCGCACGCTTAAATGCATTCTTGCTGAGTCCGAACTCTTTCTCGATCACTTCTTTATCTGCCTTGTCATTAAATGGTAAGGTTCCTCCATAGCTTTCGATGATATTGTATACCATCTCGCTGTCATTGTTGATCTGTTCACGGATCGGCTTCTGTAAACTCAGATTGAGTTTGCCGTCTTCTCTGACATTTGCCACACGGGCTTCTACCGTCTCGCCCACATTGATCCGGGAATGGATCTCCTTCATCGGGATCAGGGCTGAATAACGATTATCAACCGCAACAAATGCTCCCAGATTCTGATTAAATTCAAATACCGTTCCACTTACAGAATCCCCTGCCTTATATGGGGACTGTGTCTCCAGATAGGCATATACCTTCATGCTGACGCACAAACGCTTGGAACGATCCTCATACATCCGGACCAGATACGACTGACCTTCCCTTACCTTGCTTGTCTGCTCTTTAAAAGGAAGCAGGATATCTTTTTCCAGTCCCCAGTCCATAAATGCACCGATGCCCGTCACATTGACACATTTTAATACTGCAAGTTCTCCCATCGTTATGATCGGATGATTTGTTGTTGCGATCAGACGATCTGCGGAATCACGATAGATAAATACATCTAATTGATCTCCCATTCTTGTTCCCGCAGGTACCTGTTTCTTCGGAAGCAGGACTTCCTCGTCGTCGTATTTTTTCTCGGCAAGGTAAATGCCGAAATCTTTCTCTTTTACAACCTCTAAATGGTTCCATTCGCCAATCTTGATCATGCTGTCTGTCTCCCCGTTCTCTTTGTTTTAAATTCTACTATACATCTGGTCTGATCTTCTTCATCTGCAAATACAAACTGTATCAGATCATCTCTTTCTGCTTTCTTTATTACGATACATTCATCTTTTACAAACTGCCGCTTATACTCGCTTCTGATCTGACAGATCATGTCATCCGAATCGATATATTCCAACGCCAGCGCAATATATGCTTCATTATTCATGTGGTTATTCGAATCAATCTGATAAGGCAGAACAACCCTTCTGTCTGTCTCTTCCATGCCTTCGATCAGCCGGATCTTTCTCGGAGCATATTCCATCGGAAGCTTTTCTGCAAGAGGATATGCTGCTCCTACTTCAGGCTCAATTCTTACAGGACGAAGCGTATCAGTATCAATATAACTCCACTGGGAAGCTGCCTGTACAATATTCGCTCCATTCTCATCCCGAATAACTATATTACGATATCCCATGGAACCTTTAAAATCATATGCCCAGGTTCCAACCCTGATCTTCTCCTGTAATACCGGATACCGCTCCACATCGATCTGCCATGAGATCAGAAACCAGGCCCGGTTATGGTCCTTCAGATATTCAATTCCAATTCCTGCCTGTTCTGAATCGAAGATCGCACAATCCTGAAAGTAATTTGCTATCGTTGCCGCATTTGCTTCCTGTCTTCCATGCGTTTCGCTGTATCTTACGATCGCATCAAAACTGTACATATGTATTCTCCATTTCCTATTATAATGTCATCTCCACAAGTGCTCCCATTATACAACAGCCAGACTATTATTTCTACCTGGATTTTCTATTTCCATTGATTTTTATTCTCAAATTTTTCGTGTTCATTGCGTACAAATAACTTTTTGTAATTTTTTTAAAAAAGTGCTTGCTTTTTTCAAACTGTTGTAATATAATATCATCTGTTGACAGCAATGGGCTATCGCCAAATGGTAAGGCACTGGACTCTGACTCCAGCATTTTCAAGGTTCGAATCCTTGTAGCCCAGCTCTTAAGAACCAGATGTGATCTGGTTCTTTTTTTGTGCAATCAACCATCATGCAGAAATTGTGCTTGCAACGCAAGAGCACAAATTTCTATATGATGGTCAATGTTCATCGAGTCGTTAGACGAGAGGAACCTGATTGCACAAAATTGTTTTCAATTTGACGACCGCTAATCATCGAGTCGTCAGACGAGAGGTACCTGATTGCACAAGAAAAGGAAAGGGACCGCCGTCTTACAGGCAGTCCCTTGTATTTATGAATATTTTTTTGTGAAAAAAACAACGACTTAAATTTCGGATGTCTTAGGAGCTGTCTTCTCTCCTTTTCTTATTGTAACAAAATTGTAACACATTTTTAATTTTTGTGCAATGTCTATTTTTACTAATTTATCGGAAATTTATTTTACTTTTATATATGAATCCTCTAATGCTTTCAAATATATTGTATAGTTCACTTTATATTTTCTATTCTGCATCCGGCAGTCCCAAAAGCTGCAATGCGTTTTCTCCAAGGATCTTTTTCTTGTCTTCATCTGATAACGGAAGTGCCTGTATGTCCTTTATGGCCCGCTTCTGATCTGTCCACGGACTGTCTGTTCCAAATACGATCCGGTCTGCTCCATGTGCTCTGATCAGTTTCAGGAACATCTCCTCTGATGCCAGCTTCCAACGATGTTCAGCACCCGAAAGCCATGCAATCTCTCCATAGGAAAATGCTGTATCCATATATACATTTCTTCCGCACAGCTTCGCAAGTACCTCGTCCCAGAGATTCCAGCCACCCATGTGTGCAAGAACGAGCCGCTCCGGCTGAACCTCATCTAATACTTCACACACCATGTCCGGTGTACAATGTGTTACAGATGGAAGTCCGATATCTACTCCGGCATGAACCACAACGACCAGACCCAGTTCTGTTGCATAACCGATAATCCGTTTATAACGGATATCAT
Source organism: Clostridium sp. AM54-37XD (assembly GCF_003478225.1). Taxonomy (NCBI): domain Bacteria; kingdom Bacillati; phylum Bacillota; class Clostridia; order Eubacteriales; family Clostridiaceae; genus Clostridium; species Clostridium sp. AM54-37XD. Next base: position 42,546 of record NZ_QUEV01000013.1, on the reverse strand, counting down.
TGAACATGGCATCCTGATAATCCGGATGCAGCTTAATTCCCTTTAATCCGGCAGACTTGATGCCATTTAAAATCTCTTTATAGTTATCATTTCCGGGATGGATTCCGCCAAATGACCAGACGCCACTTCCCGTAAACTGGGCTGTTACTGTCTTTGCAACGGTATTGATCCGCTCCACCTGATGAGGTGCGGTTACAACAGGAAGGACAACAGAGATATCAACGCCGCTTTGCGCCATTGAATGCTGCAAGCCTGCAAGTGTACCATCCGATGCCGGCTTTGTCTTTGATCTACTTACTAACAGTTCAAGTGTCTTTGAAGCTATTTTATCCGGATATGTGTGAGTATGAAAATCTACGATCATCTTTTATTCCTTTTCTTATCTTCTCCCTGCCACCCTGTATTTAGGGTAACACCCAGGTTTTCATTTGACAATATTAAATTTTTCAGAAATTTATTAATTTCTTTCGCACTTTTCTATATAAAATGCCAAATTATGTCGCCTGCCGGTTCCATGTTACACCGCATTTCACCGATATATGTAAATATTAAATCTTTTCTATCGTATTGAAAATCCGATCATTTTAGAGTATCTTAGTTGAGAATAAACTAGAAACAGAAAGGGCTGCTCCGGCAGTTTTATACATTATGGCTGGAAAAACAAAAAAGAAACTGACCGTTACACAGATGCGGTCTGTCATAAAATTCCTGATCGGTGTCAACATCGTCCTGCTCATCGCCGTTATCGTTCTGTCCGTCCTGTTGGCGGTCAGTCGGTCAAAAAGCAGCAAGGATGCTGTCTCGATCATAAAACCGGACGGAAAATACACAGTCTGTTTGGATCCGGGACATGGCGGTTCCGACATCGGGGCAACCGGAATTAATAACATTCATGAAAAAGACGGAAATCTGAAGCTTTCCTTAAAGGTTGCAAAACTATTAAAGAAAAACGGAGTAAAGGTTGTTATGACTCGTGATGATGATTCTACCGTTTCTTCCGAAGATCGTGCTGCGATTGCAAATGACTGCAACGCAGATCTCTATCTGGCGCTCCACAGGAACTACGCAGCCAACCCTGAGGCCTGTGGTGTAGAAGCATGGATCTACAGCTCCGGTTCCGAAAAGAACCATGCGATCGCAGATACCATCCTGTCCAATCTGGAAAAGGTCGGAATCTCCGATAACCGTGGTGTCCGTACCGGAACACAGTTTGACAGTGACAACGATTACATCGTTATCAAACAGACAAATATGACAAGTCTGATCATCGAGATGGGCTTTATCAGCAACGAAAAAGACGTAGAGCTTTACGATAATAACATGGATGATTATGCCGCCGCCATCGCTAACGGCATTATCGAATGGCTCAACGAATATCAATAAAACAATATGTATATAAATGCCGGTATAAACGGTCTGTCTGCCAGTACTATGAAACATCCATAGAGAAGCCGACTGATTTTCATACAATTTTGTGCTATGTCGAAGCTGCAAACGACTTTATCGCAGCAGAGACATATGCATATAAAATTGTATGAAAGAAGGTAGGCACACGTGATGTTCATAGTACCGGCAGACAGACCGTTCATACCAGCATTTTATTTATTAATTATTTTATTGTTATGGTTGTTACCGACCGAATATCAGAAACAGAACTTCCGATATAGATTGTATAACTTCCTGCCACGACCTTCCACTCATCCGTCTTCTCATCAAAATGACGGAATGCCTCGGCTGTCAATTCAAATTCCGCATACTTTGTTTCTCCCGGTGCAAGTGATAACTTGCAGAAGCCCTTCAACTCCTTCACAGGATTCTCCGGACTTACTTCCGTTTCTCCGACATACAGCTCTACCGTCTCTTTTCCGGCAAGCTTTCCGGTATTTGTTACCGGGATCTGTACCTTGAATGTCTGACCATCCGGCTCTTTTACCTGCATATCACCATAGGAAAATGTCGTATAAGATAATCCATGGCCAAATGGAAACTGTACCGGGATCTGATATTTGTCATAATACCGATATCCGACAAATACACCTTCTCTGTATGTTTCCGTCAATTTTGCATTCATTCTTTCATGTTCTTCTTCCGTTAAGGTTCTTCCGGGGAAATCTCCAAAAACCATCGCCGGTACCTGATCAAGAGATTTCGGCATGGTCATCACAAGTTTACCGGATGGATTTACTTCACCAAACAGGATTTCACCGAGTGCTCTGCCACCTTCCATTCCTGCATAACTCATCCATACAATCGACTTTGCATCATCAATCCATGCGCTCATATCAACCGGATTACCTGCCATCATGACAATGACCATATTCGGATTCACTTTTAAGAGCTCCGTGATCAGTTCATCCTGATGATATGGAAGCTTCAGATCCGGTCTGTCGTATCCTTCTTCATCTGTATCATGATTTAAACCGCCAACAAAGATCACATCATCATATTCTGAAGCAAGGGCAACCGCCTCTTCACGAAGTGCCTTCTGGATCTTCCGTCCTTCCGGATCATTTCCTTCATAAGCCCCCTGCTCCGATGCCAGTTCATCCAGACTTACCTCCTGCCAATTCAGTACCTGCTGCCTGTTCTTATCCGGCACATAATAACCTTCTGCATATGTCACTTCGCAGTTACCACCAAGCTCCATCTTAATACCAAGCAGTGGATTGATCTCATAAAGTGCCGCAATCTCCGCACTTCCGCCACCATTTGAATGAAGCTTTGCTGCATTATGTCCGATCACCAGAAGCCGATGTGTCTTCTCAGGTGCAAGCGGCAGTCTCTGTTCTTCATTCTTTAACAGTACAATTGATTCTCTGGCTGTCTCTAACACTGCATCCTGATGTGCTGAAGTATCATAACTTCCTTTCTTCCGGCTCCGGTCACGAACCGCATAGACAGCCGGCTTCTGTTCCGTGCAGCCAGCGGATATAGCCGTCTGTTCATTGTCCCCACTTTCGACTTCTACGATATCTATCATCTTGACACGAAGCATGAATCGGAGAATACTCTTTACTTTTTCATCAACTCTTTCCTCTTCGATCTCACCATTTCTTACCGCATTTAACAATGGATCTGCCATGCAGTATTCATCGAAGTTTGCATAGATTGACATCTCTACATCGATCGGGCTTTCTGCTGCGGCCTTTGTATCGTGGATGCCACCCCAATCCGAAACGATCAGGCCGTCATAATTCCATTCTTTCCGCAGTATCTCACCGAGCAGTTCATTATTTTCACAGCAATGAACCCCACGGAACAGATTATAAGCACCCATAATAGATCTTACCTTTGCTTTCTTTACTGCTGCTTCAAATGCAGGCAAGTATATCTCACGGAGCGTTCGTTCATCGATCTCGACATTCACCCAGTTCCGCTCTGTTTCCTGATTATTAACAGCAAAATGTTTCACACAGGCACCCACGTCAGAACTCTCGATCCCTTCGATCACCGGAACCGCCATCTCTGATATCAGATAAGGATCTTCGCTGAAATATTCAAAATTTCTTCCGCAAAGTGGCGTCCGCATAACATTGACACCCGGCGCAAGTATGATATCCTTGCCACGTCCTCTGGCTTCTTCACCAAGTACCGTTCCTGATTTTCCTGCCAGTTCCCGGTTCCAGGTTGCGGCGATCGCACTGTTACTCGGACAATATGTAACTCCATCATCATTATGTCCGGCTCTGCCCCAGTTATCATTAAAGAATTCGAACCGCACCCCTGTCGGGCCGTCCGACATCACGATTGGGGGGATTCCAAGTCTTTCTACTGCCCCGGTGCGGAACAGACCCGCACCATGGATCATCTTTATTTTCTCTTCTAATGTCAGTTCATTTACTAACTGATCGATCTTTCTTTCATAATCTTTGTGAAACATCGTATTTTTCCTTTCTGTCCAGATATTTACAACCCTTATCTGCAAACGATACGGTTGCTGCAGGCTGTAAGAACCGTTGTGCCATCTTTCACTTTAAGCTCCGTCCCCTGTGCCCCTCTAGATTCTACTTTTTATCCTCTATTCTCTGCTCCACACATAGCAGTATGCCTGTGTTCTCGCTGCAAATTTTGCTTTCTTAAGAAGTTCTCTGACTTCTGCCTTTGTATACCAGCCGGCTTCGATCTCTTCTAATGTAGAGGTACTCTTATGGAACTCTCCCCGTGCCTTTCCAACAACGCAGACATTTGTTTCATTTGAAAAACCGACCGCACTGTAGCTGGTTCCGATGAAATCATCGATCTCATATAATTCCAGCCCTGTCTCTTCACGAAGCTCACGCTTCGCACTCTCCTGCGGCGTCTCACCCGGATCGATCAGACCTGCCGGAAAGTTATATACCCATTCTCCCGGAGCAAGACGGAATTCCTTATCGATCAGTATCTTCTCGCTGGTCTCATCCGTAGCAATGATCACAACTGCATCTGCCATTTTGCCATGCAGTCCTTCAAAATCCGTAATGTCACCATTCCGGCTGATCATCTCATATACCTTCTTCTGATGATCCACTGTCTCATATGTTATATCATAGCGGGTAATAAATTTACCTTCGCATTTCTTTTCTACTTTTTTGAATTGCATTTTCAAATAACACCTTTCAAGTACTAATATTATAAACCGAAGCCGGCATAACAAGATCCATATGATCCGTAACAGAAACGCTTATGTCTTTCCTTTAAGAGACCTCAACATCAAATCGGAATTTTGTATAAGCAGGATTCAGATAACTCATGGTAAACTCTACAATATTATAATCTGCATCCGCACCCTGATAATTGATCTTATAAATCGCAGTTCCACGATCCACCTGCAGCAGCTCTGCGAGCCGTTCATTTGCCTCACATATGACCAGCTTCTGTCCAAAATGGCATGGCATATGTCCTTTTGCTTCCATATAATCATATAAAGACACTTTGGCGAAATCAAATTCATCCAGATCATCAAAATATTTTTTCGGTACATATGTATACTCCACTGCAAATGGTATATCACCCTCTGATCGTACCCGGTAAATTCCATATATCATCTCATCATCCGAAATTCCGAGCTTATATCCCAGATATTTACTTCCTGTGATCTCACCGGTCCCGAGAAGGCGATTTTTTACCTCCATTCCACCCTTACGGAGCGTCGCTGTGATGCCGGTATTTCCTGCTTCATTTGAATTATCCAGATCGATCTTTTTCTTATCTCTTTGTGCAACATACGTTCCAGAACCCGGTTTACAAACCAGATATCCTTCTTCTACAAGCTTACTGATCGCACGTTTTACGGTCATACGGTTCACACCATAGGCTTCCGCCATTTTTCTCTCACTTGGTATTGCTTCACCCGGCAGATATTTTTTTTCATCTATTTTCTTGATAATAGAATCCTGTAATTGAATATATAATGGCATTCTATAATCCATGGAGCACCTCCTCCATCTTTTGCTTAATGACAGGATCTTCTTTTTCAAATGCAACCCATTCTTTATTGATCACCGATTGCAGATATTCCATAACCTCACCTTTCTCGTCATATGTGATTCCCTCTTTTTTTACAAGAGCAGTCAGCTTGTCAACATTCAAGGCTTTGGCTTCATTTTCATCAGCATATACAATTCCAACTGTTAATTCCTGTTTTTTGGGAATATGATGATATTCCTGAATCAAAATATCAAATAACGAATTATCTTCCAGATCAAACCGCATCAGCTTAGGAGCCTTGCTTTCCGGTATATATGAATATTCTATGGTGATCGGAACAGCCCTGTCTTCTTCTACGACCATACGGATACGGGTAATTTTGAATAACGGAGTTCCTAACGGAAGCTTAATACTTTTATTCAGTTCCTTATCTACTTCCACACGCTCAAACGCCAACAGTCTGCTTCTTGTTTGTGCCCCCATCTTTTCCAGCTTTTCACTGAATGATCGAATTCGGTCAAGATTGGATATCATTCTTCTGTGGGCTATGTAGTTGCCGCTCCGTTCCCTGCATTCTATGATCCCTTCATCCTCTAATAATTTATATGCAGATCTGACGGTAGCTCTCTGTACCCCAAACTGTTCAGCCAGATCCCGTTCAGATGGGAGTTTTTCTCCTTCTTTCAGTTTATTTTTCATAAAGTAAAATTTTAATTCATACGCAATAAACTCATCTTTATTCATCAATTTCATGGCAAACTCCCTCCTGTACTCTATTAAGTATAGCAACTTTTCCAAACGCAAACAAGCAGGAAATGTCAGTTTATAAGACCAAAAACAGACCCGTACATGTGCGGATCTGTCTCTGTATACTTTTTATAACTCTCTTATTTTTTTCCTTAACGGAAGTATCATACCCGGTGCAACTGATAACTCATCAATGTTCATCTGTAAAAACCTTTCTGTCAGACTTAGATCGGCTGCAAGTTCACCGCATATTCCAATCCACTTTCCTTCTGCATGAGCATTCTCTGCTGCCATTTGGATCATAGATAACACCGCCGGATGGTGTGAATCATAGAAGGAATCCAGATTCCGGTTCTGGCGATCAATTGCCAGAGTGTACTGCGTCAGATCATTTGTTCCGACACTAAAGAAATCCACTTCCTTTGCCAACTCTCTGCTGATCATAACCGCAGCCGGAGTCTCAATCATTATACCGGTTTCAATCTGATCGGAAAATGCTATTCCATCTGCACGAAGTCCGGTCTTCACCTCGTCCATTATCTCTTTAATACGACGAACCTCTGATACCGAAATGATCATCGGAAACATGATCGCAATCTGGCCATACGCGGATGCTCTGAAAATAGCTCTAAGCTGGGTCTTAAATAATTCGGGTCTGGTCAGACATATCCTGATCGCACGGAACCCCATTGCCGGATTATCCTCTTTTTCCAGATTAAAATATCCAACCTGTTTATCTGCTCCGATATCCAACGTACGGATGATCACCCTTTTTCCGGCCATCATTTCCGCTACCTGTCTATAAGCTGCAAACTGCTGTTCCTCTGTTGGATAAGTTTCATTTTCCAGATATAAGAATTCGCTTCTGAATAACCCGATACCACCGGCGTCATTTCGGAGTGCCGCTCCTACATCTGATACATTGGCAATATTGGCATAAAGGTTAATCTTCTGCCCGGATCTGGTTACATTTTCTTTGCCCTTCAATGTCTCCAGAAGCTCACGCTGTTCCTGTTCGACAGCTTGCTTTTTTCTCATGGCAACAAGGATTTCTTCATCCGGATCAATATAGATCTTTCCTTCCTGACCGTCTACGATTGCAAGTCTTCCGTCATATTTCGGTGTTAATGTATCACCGATTCCTATAACAGCCGGAATATTCATGGTTCTGGCAAGAATCGCTGTATGGGAATTTGCCGAGCCTTCCACTGTAATAAATGCCAGCACCTTATCTTTATCAAGCTGAACAGTCTCGCTTGGTGCCAGATCATCTGCCGCGATGATTACCTGCTCCGTCATTTCAAATGAAGCATTCTGTTTTTTTGCAAACTGGGAAAGGAGCCTGTTCGATACATCCTTTACATCTGCTGCCCTTCCCTGCATATAGGCATCATCCATCGCTTCAAAGATTGCTGCATAATTATCAGATGTGACACCTATTGCATATTCAGCATTTACCTTTTGTGTATTTATAATATTCTCTACAGAATCATTATAATCCGGATCCTCAAGCATTAACTGATGTGCTTCAAAGATCATGGCATTTGCTTCTCCCACATCAGTAAGTGCCTTGTCATATAACTGCTGCAATTCAGAAAGTGCTTTTTCCTTTGCAGTCCGGAAGCGGCGTATTTCCGCCTCCGGATCATCGACATGACGTCGTTTTATCTGGATTTCGTCCCTTTTAAAGAATTGTATCTTCCCGATAGCAACTCCGCCAAATACACTTTTACCCTGTAATATTACCATATTGTCACCTCTTTAAAATCCGATCCTTTTACAGATGTTCCTGAACGAACGCTTTCAGGTTTGCTGCATCTTCTGCCTCGTTTTCACCTTCTACTTTTATCAGGATCTTTTGACCTTTTTTTGCTCCCAGACTCATAACTGCCATAACTCCTTTTGCGTTTACGGTTCTGGATCCAAATGTTACGGATACTGTGCTCTTACATTTTGCAGCAGCCATAACAAACTGTGAAGCCGGTCTGGCATGAAGTCCCTGCTCATCTGTAATTACATATGTGAATTCAACCATAATAACCGCCTGACCTTTTTAATATTCAAACTGACGATAGTAACGTCTGAATTCCAGACTATGTCCTGTATTCTGCTCATAATGAATAGCAAGTCGTTCTGTTAATATCGCGGTAATGATCATCGGAGAGCAGATTACTCGGAACTCATCATCGATACCATCCAGAATGTAATCCTTGGTATCAATAATAACAGCTTTCTTTGTATGTTCTTTTACAAATCGTTCTACTCTTTCATCTAATGGTCGATATTCGTCCTCACCTTTTATTACAAATACCGGAACTCTGTCATCAACTAACTCCAATGGTCCATGGAAGAAATCAGCAGATGAAACAGTCTTTGTACGAACCCACTGCATCTCCTCTAAGATACACATTGTAAAGAGATAGGTCTCACCCCAAAGGACACCGGAGCCTGTAAACATTGTATATGGTTCATGTGCATATGTCTTTGCGATCTCGATCGCTCTTGGCTCAAATTTTTCTCTTACCGCAAGGAGATCCTTAAACAGATTTTCCATCTGATCTGCCCATCTGTCATAATGTGGAAATTCTCCTCTGTTCTTTAAGATACGGAGCATTACAAAATAGTATAATAAGTAAGAATGCTCACAGTCACCACATGCATTATAAATCGGGTCTGTCAGCAGATTTGCTAAAGGAGTTGTCTCATCCTTTGTAAATCCATATACATTGATTCCCTGATCCTTACAATATTTTACTGCCTTCAAGATCTCCATAGTATTGCCTGATGCAGAAGAGGTAAATACAAGAGTCTTATCTGTAATATGTTTTTTATTTTTTACCAGAAATTCACCTGCATTTTCAAGATAGATTGGAAGATCTGTATATTTCTTGGCTACTTCTACAACCGGATACCATTCTGCCCATGTTCCACCGATACCAAGCATACATACGCTGTCATATTCCTTTGCCGTGATCCGGTCAATCAATGCCTCAACCTCTCCTCTTAATGAGTATGTCTTTGCTCCGTCCTTTAAATATTTCTCTGCGTCAAATTTTTTTAATGCCATAGTTCTTTCCTCCTGTTATTTTTTATTCCCCTATAATTGTTATATAAATTGTTCTATATTGTGGTCCATCATATTCACACAGATATATGTCCTGTGCACTTCCACTTTTCAGCTTTCCATCTATAACCGGGAATACACAATGATTTCCGGTCAGATGGGCTTTTAAATGTCCGGTCGGATTGCCTGCCATCGCACCGTAGGTATCTAACAGCCTTCCATGGGCATATTCTCCATCCTCAGGAACAAGTCTTTCCATCAGATGCCCAATATCATATTCCAGGCACTCCAGTCCTTCATTAACTGCAATTCCTGTTGTCGTATGTGCTGTTATAACATATACAACTCCATTTCTGATTTTGCTTTTTTCTACAACCTGCCTGATATCATCTGTAATTTTCACCAGACAGTTATATTCTTTTGTCAGCACCTCTATACTGCCATGTGTTACCATCATACCTCCAATCCCAGAAACTCAATCGCGTTCTGTCCAAATATCAGATCCTTGGTAGATTCTCTTATATCCATAGCTTCTATAGCCTTTTTCATTCTCCGCATCTCTAACCGCGGATCATCAGAGCCAAACATGATCTGATGTCTGAAGCTTCGATCGATCCAGTGCGGTCCCATATCCACTTCGAATACCTTGTGATAAAACTCCGGGGCTGTATCAAAATACAGGAATGCTGTATCCGCATAAACATTTCTGTATTTGAGCATCAGCATACAAGTTTCCTGCACCCATGGCCATCCGCAATGTGCAAGACAGATTCGAAGCTTTGGATGTCTGTATGCTGTTTCTTCAAACTCAACCGGCCTCGCATATTTAGATAAGGTATCCGGCTCTACCGACATTCCGCAATGAAACACGATCGGTTTATTATACTTCTCGCATATCTGATATATCGGCTCCATGTATTCATCTCCCGGATAGAACTTCTGCTTTGACGGATGAAGCTTCAGGCCTGCCAGATGATACTCTGCAAATGCTGTTTCAAGTATCTCTGTCGCATTCGGCCTGTGAGGATCTACACTGGCAAATCCGATAAAACGATCCGGATATGTTGCTGTCAATTCCTTTACCTGGTCATTTGTTCCTAGTATGCCTCCATATTCCGTAGTCAGATCCAGTGGAAGCAAAACCGCTTTATCCACTCCGGAACAATCCATCAAGGTTAACAGTGCATCAACCGGGATCTGATCCGTCTTGTATAAGCCATACATCTTTTTTGCAAATTCATTCTGATATTCCGTTTTGCATACCGGCTCTAAAAATGCAGGATGTACATGCATATCAATTACTATTTTTTTCACCTTACTACTACCTCCTTTTTAACCAAGGAAGCCAAAGAATGCTCCTGCTATTCCAAGTACAAGCATGATCAACATAATAAGCAACGGATTAACCTTCTTCTTCAATAACCAATAAGTAACTCCAAATAGCAACAGCACCGGAAGGCCCGGGACAATGCCATTTAACAGATCCTGAATTGTACTTGCTTCTTCGCCGCTTCCAATCTGCGTTATAAAATTAATCGACGTCATATCCATCGTCATGCCGCCAACTACCATAATACCCATGATAGAGGCTACTTCCATAACTACCTTCATCAAACCGGATTCAACAATCTTTGCCATGGATTCACGACCCATTTTATATCCAAGGAATACTCCAAACCATCTGCAGAGATATGCCGGAATGTTAAAGATCAAAAGGAAGAGAATAGGTCCGAGAATGTTCCCCTGCAAGGCAAGTGAACATCCAATTCCTGTTGCGATTACCTTGATCGTGCCCCAGAACAGAGAATCGCCGATTCCTGCTATAGGTCCCATTAATGCTGTTTTTACTGCGCCAATCGAATCTGTATCAAAATCTGCATCCTGTGCATTTTCCTCTTCCATTGCGGCTGTGATACCCATCTGAAATGTTGCAAGATAATGGCTGGTCTGATATAACGTCAGATGACGCTTCATAGCAGCTGCCAGATCCTTCTTATCCGGATATAGTTTCTTTAAAACCGGATACATGGAAAAACAAAATCCTACATTTCCCATTCGTTCATAATTCCATGTATGTTCATATGTGATCTCTCTTAAAAACACCTTTGTGAGATCTTTTTTCGTAACTACCTTATCGTAGTCTGCATGTATCTTAGAACTCATCAAAATCACCTCCGTTATCTGCGGTTTCAACTACCGGTACCGCCCCCTGTTGCTTGTCTCCGAATATGCCAAATGTTACTCCGATTATCACAATAAGTACGGCAAAAATCGCAACTCCTGTTGTGGATATTCCAAGGTATGATACCAGGAAAAAGCCAAGGAAGAAAAATGGTGCAACCTTGCGATTCATCATCTGCTGTGCAAGCATTGCAAAACCAAGTGCAGGAAGCAGTGCTGCTGTTATATCCATACCGGACTGAACAAATTCAGGTATTTTACCAAGAAGTGCTGTTACTGCATCACTGCCAAAATAAAATGCAAGTGGGATGCAGACAATACCAAAAAGATTCTGAAGATATCCTGCGATCAGATAATCTCTGTTAAATGCCCGTATATTACCTTTTTCAGCATCACGGTCACATTTGTGGATCATAACAAGCATCAACGGCTGGCAGATACCGGTATTTGCCGCAAGCATTACGGTTGCGATCGGAATACCAAGTACTAAAGCTGTTTCCGCTCCGCCTCCTGACTGAATCGCAAGTGAAACACCGAGCACAGTGCCTGCGATCAGATCCGGCGGATTATATGCACCGATCGATACGGCTCCTACAAGTGCAAGTTCCATAGTTGCCCCCATAATAATACCGGCCGGAAGATTTCCCATTACCAGACCTACTAACGGTCCAAGAACGATCGGTCGCTGCAGGCAGCTTGTACCAAGCAGCCATTCTGAATAACCAAGCAGGCCGATCAGAAAAATAAGTATTGTTTTTAATATCATAATCTGTCCCTCCATTCATCCGTTAAAACAGCGATTTGCATTTAATTACTTTATCAGCCGGGATCATCTGAATAAATACATCAACGCCATCATCAACCATCTCTTTTACCAGAGCCAGCTCGGCTGCATCCATATATGCGCTTCTACCATATAATTTTGCATTTTCATGGTATGCAATGTTGCCGATATTTAATGTCTTTTCTCCTGTAGCTTCAATGATTGCTTTGGCTATTTCTACCGTTTCACAGATGATAAATAATTTATATTTATCAGTTACCCCGCTTTTCAATGCTCTACAGCTTCCGCTGTATTTTTTACTACAACCTTTGTTCCGGATGGTTTCGCCATCTTTAGTGCGTTTAATCTCAGCGGATCATTTTTAACCGTGTCACTTACCAGTAGCAGGCAATCTGCCCCTAATGATGCTGTCCATGATACTGCTACCTGTCCATGTAAGAGACGATAATCAACACGAATTGATTTGATCATATAAACCTTCTCCTTTCTTTTCTGTTAATACACAGATTAAAAATCTTCATCATCATACGTTGTATTTACTGTATTACAATAAACCATCATATCTTTAGCCTCTGCAACCGCACTCTCAATTACAGACGCCGTATCCTGATCCTCTGCACTCAGCAGGATACCGATCACTGCAGCCAGATTCACACCGGCAACAACATGTATCCTTGGATCAGACAATAATGCGGATGCATTATTATTCACACTTCCGCCTAAAAGATCTGTCATTATCACAATCTCTGCCTCTGAATCCGCTTCAACAATTCTCTTTAATTCCGGAAGCGGATCCGGGCATTCATCTGTATAAGCATTGATACAGGTCAGATTTTCCTGTGCACCTGCCAGCATTTCAATCGTTGTCAACATTCCTTCGGCCATCTTTCCGTGTGTTGCTAAAACATATTTTCTCATCCGTTCTCCTCCCTTCTGCTCCTTTCAAGCTTTTCTTTCATAATCCTGTCATAGTCTTCTGTTTTTGGCGAAACAGCCTGTTCCATCCGGGAAAACAGCGGATGACAAGTAAAATTATTTTTTTCCTTTGTTACATGAGCCGCTATATATTGAAACAATGCAGCTGTATATAACGGTGTGATCTCTGCCGGAAGCCGGCATGGTATCCGAATCTGTCCATCTCGTTTATCGTGAACCTGATCCGTAATCATATAGCAGTGCTCCGTGATCAACAATGTTGCTTTATAAATATCATACAGTCGATCAGAGGTTTTACCACAATCTATAAAGAAAACCGAATAATCCGGAGTAAGCTGCATATCCGGTCCATGTATAAATTCTTCGCTTTCATAATATACCGTCGGAACTTTCAGAGTTTCCTGAAATTTCAACGCTCCCTCTCTGACCGTTGCCAGATTGGCTCCATCGCCGACCAGTATTGCTTTTTCCATACACAACAGATCCTGATATCGTTTTTGTACCAATTCTTTCGCCTGCATCAGGCAAAGCTCCTGCATTTCACAAGCATTCCGGATCTGGCTTACTGCAGTTTCATATTTCTGATCACTAATTTCTCTTTTTTGAAAACCTATCTCCAATATCATAAGCATGAGGAACTCGATCAAAGTAGAATATCCAAGCGTTACATAATCAATGGTTTCATTTCCAACTCCATACTCCACAAGACGATCCGTGTATCTGCTTGCACTGCCATTTTCATTCCCGGTTAACAAAACAAATGGTTGATGCTCCTTATTTAGCTCCTTCATAATTTCTATTATGTTTGTACTGCAGCCACTCTGGGATATTAAAATCGTAAACCGGTTCTTTTCTCTCTCCCGGTAAACATCCAGATATTCCACTGTACTTAATACACTGATATCGAATTTACTGTATTTTAAAAGAAACGGTCGAGCTGCATATGCTGCATTCAGGGACGATCCGGATGCGATCAGACATATATCTTCTTTGTCCTGATCCAGATACCAGTCGCATATCTTTTTGGTAAGAGACTTTCTCTTATCAAGATTATCTTTCATAATACGACCGGAAACCTGAATATAATATTCCATATCCTTCTTCATTTTCCATCTCCTTTTGTGGTTCTTTTTGTGAACCACTTTGTAAATATAATATACCACCTATCAACTGGTTTTGCAATACCAATTTTATATTTTTTTATACCAACTTGAAAATTCGCAAAAAAATAGAGAAACCGGTATACTTATAGTACCAATTTCTCTGTTTTTTTGATATCATTTTTTAAATTACGGATTGCATCTTTTTAATTATCTTATTCACTTACAACCGTACGGTTACGTCCGGCTTCCTTCGCCTGATACAGCGAATTATCTGCCCGATTGAACCATGCCTTTGCACTCTCTCCTTTGGAATATTCCGCAACACCACAGCTACAGGTGATTCCACTGTTATTCATGAACTGGAAGTAGTAGCATCGGAATTCTGTTCTTACATCCTCTACGACATTGATCACCTTTGGCAGTTCAATGTTGCTGAACAATATAACAAATTCCTCTCCACCGTAACGGAATGCAAGACCATAGTCTTTTGATTTCTCCTTCAGCATCTTACAAAGAGCCTTGATAACCACATCACCATTGCTGTGTCCGTATGTATCATTTACATTCTTGAAATGGTCGATATCAAAGATCGCAATATATGCTTTCTCACCGGTCTCCTCGGTCTGCAGGATTTCTTTCTCCAGACTCTCCTCAAAGGAACGTCTGTTATATAATCCTGTCAGCGGATCTTTACGAAGCTCTGTCATAAGACTCATCTGACGAACTGTGAAATTGCCGATGGATTCCATCAGTTCCTTCGTATGCATATTCAGTAAGCACGTTACAAAGGTCAGTATAAATACCAATACAAATGATGTAACAACATATCCACTGAACCGCATCTGTGTCCAGTCATATAAATGATGCAGATGAATCTCATTGATGATAAGACTTGCCGATGCAAGAAGTGCGATCACGATCGTAATATTCTGATTCGCAAAGATAGCCGTGATCACGATAGCGATCGTTGGCATCAGCACCAGAATGATCGAATTGTAATGTTCAAATGCAGGTACTGCCAACACTGTAAACATCATCAGGGAAACCAGCCAGTCTGCACCATTATCGGTTAATTTATTCTTCTTTAAAGCGACCAGCGTTCCTGTCAATGCTGCTGCATATATCAGAAATGGCACTACAACATATAATGTAATATATGCTCCACCGGACATCCCGAGATCTGCCTTATCATTTCCTATATTCGTCATACACATGATCAATTCAACAACCATGAATATACACGCTAACGTCAGAAATACCTTCCATAACAACATCTGCCATTTTTTGCTGATATTAACAGTGATTGTATCGTTCATCACGAATTCTCCTTAAATAGCCCTCAGTTTTCCTTTCCCATGTGAAAACACTCACATAGATGATTTTACACTATATCCTCTGTATCGTCCACTCTTTTTTGTCAAAAATACCTAAAAAAACACATTTTACAGATGAAAACCTATACATAATGTAACATTTACCAATTTTGACGTTGGATTTTTCTCATTAATCAGGTTGATTTTCGTATCTTCCGGTTAAAGTAGTCAGCGACATTTACTATACAAACGCCAGCTGACACAAAGATACCTCCTGTCTTTTGAACAGGAGGCATCCTTGGTTTGATCTGTATCTATATTTTTTATTATAATGCATAACCAACTTCAAATGCTTTCAGATTCATCTCAACAGTCTTTGGAGGAACTGTTGCCTTGATGACCTCAACCCATTTGTCATGGTCAAAATCCATATGCTTTGCGGCAACACCGATTATGATCGTATTGAATACCTTTGGATTGCCCAGCTTCTTTGCCTCTGCCATCGCATCGATCGAGATCACCTTATGCTTCTCTGATAATGTCTCTAAGATGTGATCCGGATATTCTGCCTGACCGGTTACAACCGTGATCGGATCGATTCTCTGATCATTTGCAATAATTACGCCATCCTTCTTCAGAAAATGAGCATAACGCATAGCTTCCAGCTTCTCAAATGCGATCAGAACATCTGCATGACCTTCTTCTACAATCGGTTCCGCAACCTTCTCACCATATCTTACATATGTAACAACACTACCGCCTCTCTGGCTCATACCATGAACCTCGGAGAGCTTTACATCATAACCTGCTGCTGTCGTAATACCACCGAGGATACGGCTTGTAAGAAGAGTTCCCTGTCCACCGACACCAACTATCATAATATTCTTTACAGCCATTAGAATTCCTCCTTTTCGATCGCATCAAACTTACAACGCTTCATACACAGTCCGCAACCATTACACATGGTCTCATCGATCTGGATCGTTCCATCCGGCTGCTTGATAACTGCCGGACATCCCGGCTTTAAGCACATACCGCACTTCTTACATTTCTCCGGGATAGCTCTGCATACACCTGTTACCTTGGTTGTCTTTAAAAGAACACAAGGAGACTTGGTGATAATAACAGAGATCTCATCCTTTGCAACTTCCTCTTTGATCAGCTTCTTTAAACCGTCAATGTCAAATGCATTGATCTCATGTACACTGTCAATACCGATCGCCTTACACAATTTATAAATGTTGATCGCATATGTAGGTTCACCCTGCAAGGTCTTACCGGTCGCTGCATGATCCTGATGTCCTGTCATACCGGTTGTTGAGTTATCAAGGATGATAACGGTTCCTGTACCCTTGTTGTAAACCATGTTCATCAGAGAGTTTACACCTGTATGCATGAATGTGGAATCACCGATAACCGCAACCCAGTTCTTGATATAATCTTTTCCTTTTGCTTTTTCCATACCATGTAATGTAGAAATGGAAGATCCCATACATACGGTTGTATCAATTACGCTAAGCGGCGCAACTGCTCCCAGTGTATAGCATCCGATATCTCCTGCTGCATGGATCTTCAGTTCGTTTAATACTGAAAATACACTTCTATGCGGACATCCCGGACAAAGGATAGGTGGTCTAGGCGCAACCTTTGCAGGTTCTTCCTGCTCAACCTTCTCGCCGAGGATCTTCTCTCTTAACATATTTGCACTGTATTCACCCTGAACGGTCAGAAGCTCCTTACCTACTGCATCGATGCCCCAGGCTCTTACCTGTGTCTCGATATGAGGCTCTAACTCCTCAATAACATACAGCTTATCAACCTTTGCCGCAAAGTCTTCGATCAACTTTCTAGGAAGCGGATTTACCATACCAAGCTTTAATACGGAGGCATTTGGCATTGCTTCCTTTACGTACTGATATGGAATACCGCTGGTGATAACACCAACGCTGGTATCATTCATCTCTACACGATTGATCGGCATATCCGCACCGTCTGCTGCCATGTCCTTTAATCTCTGTTCTACAAATACATGACGAGGGATCGCATTACCCGGCATCATAACCATCTTCTTAATGTCTCTCTCGTATGGCTTATCCTCTACTTCTACTCTGTCATTTAATTCAACAACGCCCTGTGAATGTGCCAGTCTGGTTGTTGTACGGAGCATGATCGGAGTATCGTACTTCTCGCTGCATTCAAATGCATACTTTGTGAACTCCTTTGCTTCCATACTGTCAGATGGTTCAAACACCGGAATCATCGCTGTCCTTGCTACCAGTCTGGAATCCTGTTCATTCTGTGATGAATACATACCCGGATCATCGGCTGCTACTAAAACCATACCACCCTTTACACCGGTATATGCTGCTGTAAATAATGGATCTGAAGCTACATTCACACCTACATGTTTCATTGATACGATTGAACGGACACCGGCAAATGATGCTCCGATCGCAACCTCTGTTGCAACTTTTTCATTTGGAGACCATTCTGCATATATCTCAGGATATTTTACAATATTCTCACTGATCTCTGTACTTGGAGTACCCGGATATGCTGCTGATACCTTTACACCGGCTTCATATGCGCCTCTGGCGATCGCTGCATTACCGAGCATTATCTTTTTTTCACCCATTAATTTATCCTTCCTGTCATTTCTCATATTTGCCTTTTGGCAACTCTAATGCTTTATTATACAAGAATTATCAATAAAAGGGAAGTGCT
Organism: Clostridium sp. AM54-37XD; assembly: GCF_003478225.1. Lineage (NCBI taxonomy): Bacteria > Bacillati > Bacillota > Clostridia > Eubacteriales > Clostridiaceae > Clostridium > Clostridium sp. AM54-37XD. Next base: position 24,288 of record NZ_QUEV01000013.1, on the reverse strand, counting down.
TCTATACGTTTAAAAATAAAAAAGCATATATCAGAGAAAAAATACACCTTTTACGGCTTATATTTATTATGAATTTCGAGTATAAATAACCAGCCGTCTGTTAATCGCACTGCCACATCTGTGCCTCAGGTTCACGTTGAGATAACTTCTCCGTCTTCCGCACCAGTTCAAGGAATTGGCTCCGGTATAACTGATCGTTGCTTGCCTGAGCCATGTCCCTTTCATTTATCTCAACCGTGATTCCTGCTTCCGCAAGTTCTTCCGCCATCTTATACGTCGCTGTTCCTTTATATGTGCTGTCCGTAAGCAGCATTCCATATGCCGCAACCGCCGATGCAAAGCTCAGGTCATGAGACATTCCCTTTTGACCGCTTTCTGCCTTTATAACGGCTGTTTCCAGTGTGCTCTTATCTCCATCCGGCTCTTTGTAACGGATATTCACGGTTGCCAGTTCGCCGGAATAATCTGTACTCTGCTTTTTCGATGTATATTTTGTCTCTGTCTCCGGCACGTCAAATTCCGAATCGACTGGAACCACCTCATAGAGTGCAGTCACCACATGACCGGCTCCGACCTCGCCGCCATCCACCATATCATCTGCAAAATCTTCTGCAGAAAGCGTCCGGTTCTCATATCCGATCTGCCGATAACCTTTCACCTGCTCCGGATTGAATTCAATCTGTAATTTGACATCCTTTGCAACCGTATATAAGGTTCCACCCATTTCATCAACCAGAACCTTCTTTGCTTCATAGACTGAATCCAGATACGAGTAATTACCGTTTCCGTGATCTGCCAATGCTTCTAACTTGTTATCTTTCAGATTATCAGAGCCAAATCCCAGAACACTCAAGAATATACCGCTGTCCTTCTCCTCAGTGATCAATCCTACCAGATCACTCTCGCTTGTCAGCCCGACATTCAGATCCCCGTCCGTCGCAAGGATCACCCGATTATTTCCGTCTTTTATAAACTGCTGCTCTGCGATCTCATATGCCGTGATCAGTCCCGCACTTCCATTTGTGCTGCCGGATGCTTCCAGCGAATCCAGTGCCTCGCATATCGTATAGGCCTCCGAACCTGCCACGCCATTTAAAACAATCGTATCTGAACCCGCATATGTAACAATACTGATCCTGTCATTTTCATCCAGATTCTCCGCCAGCATCTTAAATGCTTTCTGTGCCAGCGGCAGTTTATTTTCCTCATACATAGAACCGGATGTATCGATCAGGAATACCAGATTGGATGCTTTCTTCTCACTCATATCGATCGCGGCCGTATTCAGTCCTACCATCATCAGCTTTGTATCTTTATTCCATGGACAATCCGCATATTCCGTATATACTGCAAACTTCTTCCCAGCCTCCGGGTCTGATACATAGTCATAATCAAAATAATTGATCATTTCTTCGACCCGGACTGCTCCTGTCGGCGGCAGCGTTCCTTCTTCGATATAACTTCTGATATTGCTGTAGGATGCTGTATCACAGTCTGCCGCAAATGTTGAAAGCGGTGAATCTTTAGTAGACACAAACCGATGTTCTTCCTGATAGTCATACTCTCTGGTATCATAACCGGATTCTCCATATCCGATTTTTACATATTCAGAATTTGATGCACTATCCATTACCGAGTTATATGTATCGGCAGCCGAAACCACACTATCACAAGCCTCTTCTTCTATACATTCCGGCACAGCCATATTTTGCTGTGACTGTCCGGATTCCGCTATATTTTCTTCAAATTCCTCTTTTATGGCTTTCTGTCTGTATCTTTCTGCGATGCTCTCCCGCTCCGTACCCGACCGGCTTTCCGTTCCCTGTCGTTCTCCATGCGTGCCTCCTGTTTCTCTCCCACTTCCGCAGCCTGCAAGGCAGCCCGCCATCATGCAGGAGATTATAACCACACTTACCATCCGTCTGATTTTTCTCATAAAAAATACCCTCCTTATCTTAGTCACTATCCGATAGCTGCATAATTTCTGCTCTGATCACCTCTGACGTTAGCAATTGTCGAATGTAAAAACGAAATTTTACAGCTATCTGTTCTATTTATGACTAAGATACGGATGGGTATCCTCTTTTTATGGATTTTTTTCTTACAGATCAACTACTGTCTGTTTAAGATCCATGCCTGTCGTTCAGAATCATATCGGAGAAGTGTACCTGTTACTTCTTCCCCTACTGAAAATGTCTCTGCTTCTTCCGGCTGCAATACGATGTCCTGACCGGTTATTAATTCCCCGGATGCATCAGATACCTGCAAGAGTTTTGCGGCATATTTTTGTACCGCATCCGGCTCTGCTGTTACAATCTCTGTGATCTGAAGTGTAACTGCTATATTACTCATTTCCTGCCATGCATCCATATCAGCTGATTCCGACACCTGAAGATCTGTACATCCCGCATTTTCCTGTGCATCTGTCTGACTCTTTGTATGGTCTGCTTCCGCCTGAACATCGGACGAATCCCCACCGGCTCCATTCATCAGTATAGCTTCTGTTGTATTCTGTGTCGGTCTGTTGGCAGTTTCATTCTGTACTGTCTCCGGTATGGAATCCGCTGTTTCATCCACATAATCTTCCGCCCGATCGGATATATTTGAATTCTCTGCTGCATCCAGCCCATCATTTGAAACATCCGTTGTCCTGCCTGCATTTATTTCTTTCGAATGTCGCTTAGAATCAGACAGCAACGGTGTCGCGATCACTGCGGCCAGAAGAACCGCTGCGATCGCAAGAACCGGAATTACATATTTTACCTTTGAGGTTTTCTTTTGTCTTTCTTCTGCATCCTTCGCTTCACTGTCAAGTTCTGCATTGATCCGATCCCACAGATCCGGTGCTTCTGCATCGATCCGGTTCAGATAAGCTTCTATGAGTCTGTCTTCTTCCGTCTGTCTGTTCTTATTCTGTTCATCTCTCACAGCCTGCACCTCCTTAATTTTTGTATTGCCTGATTATAGATCCATGTGATCGTTCCGATCGGTCGCCCTTTCATGTCCGCGATCTCTTTAAATGTAAATCCTCCGACTACCTTCAGATCCAGAATCTCCTGCTCCTCCGGCTTTAACGTGGCAACTGCCTGCTTCAATGTCAGGTTCTCCACTATCTGACTCTCCATCGTCTTTCCTTCGTTTCGCTCCGGCATTTCATCCACCAGCATTTCACGATCGATCTTGCGTATCCGATCGATCGCCATATTCTTTGCGATTGTCACAAGCCATCTCTTATGACCGGTTCCCTTCTTATAACTGTCTGCGATCCGATAAAGCTTGATGAAGAACTCCGATGTCACATCCTCCGCTTCCTCTCTCTGCCGGATCGTATCATAGACCACCGCAAAGATCAGCTTCAGATATTCGTCATACACTGCCCGAAGGCTCTCCCTGTCTCCCTGTGCGATCGCAGACATATATTTTCCAAATTCTCTGTCTGTCATTTGTCTCTCCCTATAACCGCTATACGTTTTTACCCCTGTTTTTTATGGAATTTTTCCGATTTTCTATTACTGTTCATTCCACTTCAATTTGCTAATATTCTGTCCGGCTTCGTATAGACCCAATTCTCTATTATTCAAGAGGCTGTACTGCCAGCAATTCCATCACATACCCCTTCTTTCGCTCCTTCCATGCAAATGGCCAGAACAACCGCCGCTCCGCTTCAATCCGGATATCAAAATCCTTATGCATTCCGATGTCATGACGAAGCTGCAATGCTCCTTCAATTTCTTCAGGGACAAGATTCTCCCACTGATCCATAGCGGATTCATTTACAACTGCCCATTCTAACCCGAACACCATTAACTTCTCCGTCAGCATATAGATGACATCATTTGTCCGGGTAACCGCGGCTTCGTTTAATGCCCGGATCGCATTCTCGATCATCTGCAATTCTTCCTCGTCATAATTCTCCCGATACATATATAACAGACCTGCAAATCTCGCATTCAACTGGCTGTGAAGTCCTATGCAGACGCTGTAGTCAAACCTTCGTCCGATATCCGGCAATACCCTGTGGCTGTTGTCAAATGCAACCTGTTTCAAATGCTCGATCACGATCTCTGCTTCTTCCCCCTCTGCAAGCAATGCTTCAAACATTTCATAAGTCTCCAGCTCCACATTCCAGAATGGAAGATCCACGCAAATAGCATCTGTTGCCTCCAATCCATAGGTCTTACACGCCTGTGCAAGTCCCTCTGCATCCCGGTCGATCAAAACCAGCTTAAATCTCTCTGTAAGTCTTGCCAGATCGATGTCATTTGACCGTCCTGCTCCCCATATAGCAAGAACAGGCTTACACCCTCCTTCGGCCACACAATTTTCTTCTATAAAGTCTGTCAGCTTCTGTCGGTATCCCCGCCACTCTTTATAAGCATTCGGAAGAACCTCTGATGCAATCAGCCGATCCAAATATCTCATATAATTCACTTCTTTCTCGCATTATGCCGGCATGTGCAAGCACATCCGTTGCAATGCTCATTTTATCATGTCACCTGTCGGTCCATGTTTTTTTCGCATTATGCCGGCTTGTGCAAGCACATCCATCGCAATGCTCATTTTATCACGTTTTTATAGTATACTCTACCTTTAAAATGTAGTAGAATAATATGGATAATATTATTTTGTTTATTCATGCAAATTGATAAAATAAAGATTGCCTAAAACAGAAACGGAGATTATGAATATGTCTGCTAAAGATAATAATACAAATACAAATATATACAGAAGCTATATTGACGCTCTTCTATATCCGGAACAGAATCCTTTTATAGAAGACATGAAACGATTTGAGGAGCTTATGATGATGTACTCCTGTGCGATCAAGGAAGTTCAGACCAAGCTGGATGTATTAAATACAGATTTCAGCGTCCGCTATAACCGAAATCCGATTGAATTTATCCAATCGCGCATCAAGAAACCGGTCAGCATCGCAACAAAGCTGTCGTCAAGAGGATGTCAGGTATCCGTAGAAAATATCGTATATAATTTGAATGATGTTGCGGGGCTTCGTGTTATCTGCTCCTTTATCGATGACATCTACGCCGTTGCAGAGAAGCTCATCAGTCAGAATGACATTACTCTGATTGAAGCAAAAGACTATATCAGCCATCCAAAGCCAAATGGTTACCGTAGTCTTCATCTGATCATAGAAGTTCCTGTCTTCTTTGCCGACCATACGAGAAATATGCGGGTAGAAGTTCAGATCCGTACCATCGCGATGGACTTCTGGGCAAGTCTTGACCACCAGCTCCGTTATAAAAAGGATGTCGCCGATCCCGAACTTATCTCCGGTCGCTTAAAACATTGTGCTGATGTTATCTCTCAGACAGACCTCGAAATGCAGGAGATTAAAAATATGATCTACGGAGATGGTGCTCAGCCACAGATCAAATTGTGTCTTGAAAAAAATACAGAAAATTTTTAAGAAAATCTTAGATTTTGTTTGACAAATTTATAGAACTGGTATAGAATACTATCTGTTGTTGAACAACGTGTGTATGTAGCTCAGCTGGATAGAGCACTTGGCTACGGACCAAGGTGTCGGGGGTTCGAATCCTCTCATGCACGTAAACTGAAACAGGTTTGCTTCAAAAAAGCAAACCTGTTTTTTTATTCCAACACCGTCACCTACGAACAGCCTTTTTATAATTCAAAAAGTCCCGGCAAACATTTCCTGACAAATGGAACTGCCTACAACGAAATCTTAATTCGTCATTTGTCGTGGGGCAATTCCATCTGTCAGAAATAGTCTGCCGGGAATTATTTATAATCTTGCTGCGAGAATCTGACGTTTGACCTCCTGTCCATTCAGGATAAACTCTGCACGACCGTTCTCCAGTTGTATATTCTTTTCAAGTGCTCCGATATCCGAATGAAACTCTGTAACGGCATTCGTCCCAACATCAGCATTGGAACAGTACAGCTTGGCAGACATGATCGAATTACCAAAGGCAACCGCCGCCTTGCCCTGTACCACGCTTTTAACTGCCGCATATCCGATATAGATATTCGTTCTTCCTGCACGGCATCCGATGCCATAACATTCCTTTGCACGGATATTCGACGAGATATTTACATTTTCCAGACGAACCATACAGCTGTTACCGGCAATCGTTCCGATACCGGTTATGATATTACCTGCTCCCTGAAGCTTTGCCGATATATTCTCAAGCTTAATATCTGCATCACCATTTACAGATCCAATGATCGTACCGTTTGATATACCGGAATAAATATCCATGTCGCAGTATTCTATAAACAATTCGGAATCACCATTTACAGATCCGATACAGGTTCCTTCCTGACCTTTCATATCAAACTCATAATGCCCGCGTTTGATATTGATAACACCGCCAAGTCCGGAACCAATACCAATGCCCTTCATACCATTTGCATTAATGATGATTCCACCATCCTGATAGAAGTTGAGTTCGCCATGATACTCATCCAATGAATTACCAATGCCAAAGTATTTTCCCGAATTCAGATTGATCGTCAGATTACCGTCTCCTACAACCGTAAGCACTGAACTATCCGGAACTCTGATACCTCCTGTACGTAGTTCGTTTTCTCCGGCAATCTGAAGATTTACATTACATTTCTTACCGATATCAATACACGGAATTCCGCGTTCTCCCGCAAGACTGACATTCTCAAGTATGATGGTACCACGGAATCCATCTTCTACAGACATCAGTATATTCGGCTGGAAGCCGACAGAACCTTTGATTATGATCTTTTTATTGATTCCCCGTGCTTTCTTAACCTTAATGCTTGTATATTTATTAGCGGCAAGCTGAACCATGGAAACCGTATCATTATAATCCGTCTCATATTCTTTCTTATACAGTCTGGCATTCAGGCTCTGATTATATTGAACAATTTCATTCATCACACGCTCATCGATTGAACGCACAACATACGGCTGCGGCCTTGATGTATAATAGCCCTGAATCAGATCAACGCCCAGCTTAATAACCTCCCTCAGTTCCTGCGTCAATTCAATTCCCTCTGCCAGCGTCAGAATATCATTATCATGCGCAAATTCTATAATATCCTTTACAAAATGCTGTTTCTGGATATCTTTGTGTATATCTGTCATGAGCATACGATCGATTTTTACAAACCGAGGCATATACCGAAGCAGATTATTTACATTGGAATAACCGGAACCGTAATCATCAATAGCAGTCTCAATATTCATCTTTGCAAAGGAGTTCTTCAGCTCCTTTAACTGATCATCCCCCATCTCTGTTTCTTCTGTAAATTCAACAACAAGCTCTCCTGCGTGCTGTTCCATAATCTCTGTTAATTTCTTCTTATCCTTACCTGTCAGCTGATACCCCGGAATACTGTTAATAAATACTTTCTTACCCTCAAAATCCTGATAGTGTTCCTCTATGTAATCAACCACATTAAAAAATGTCGCTTTTTCTATATCATATAAACGATTCAGACGATCTGCACTTTCCAACATATCAAGCGGCGAAATCCTACGCTCTGTGTCCGCACGCATCAGGGCCTCATATGCATAAACATCTCCTGTTCTGGCATTGATAATTGGTTGGAAATGATAAACAAACCGGTTATTATCCAGAATAAATTCCATCAGATGGTCATCCGCTTTCTGTTTATCCGTCAGAACACCTGCCCTTTCCTCTTTTCCCTGCTCTATGGCTTTCTTATTATTCTTCACATTGATAGTTTCATTGATCAGATGATCCAGGGCTTCCGAACCGGAGATCATATCGCAGCGGATACCCGTGCAGATTTCAAGCTCATATGCCTCTTTACGCAATTCATTATACTGTTTTATCTTATCCGACAGACGTTTGATAAACGCCTCTCCACATGTTTCATCGGATGCTTCAACCGGGAACGCAACAACGAATTCATCATTACTGATACGGGCACATATAGCATCATCATCCTGACTTTCCGATATCAGCTGTGCCAATTTCAAAATAGCAGCATCCCCTGCTTTTCTTCCATAGCCTGCATTGATATCCTTTAATTTATTAATATCAATCGCGATCACTGCTATTGATTTACCATCAAATGTCGCATTCTCGCAAAGTTCATTTCCCTTCTGTAAGAAGCCCTTATAATTATACAAACCGGTCATTGCATCACGAATCTGTGTTGCTTCCATCTGGCGCAGCAACTCCCGCAGACCATTCTGACGATAAAATGCTTCCATACTCTGCATAATACTCTTTAACCAGTTTCTGTAAACCTCTGTAAACTGTGCTTCTATATCTGTAAAACCAATAACTGCATAACCAAAGCTTCGGTTATCAAAATACAATGGTGTAAAGAAAAATGTCTCCGGATATTCTCTTTGCTCAGATAGTTCCGGTATCATCTCTTTCATTTCAAATATATCATCAAAGCTGATACGATTGTCTGTGTGTTCACTCGGTCCACATTTTATGATACGATATATCTTATCCGTATAGCCGTTAGAGCGCAACGCATCCTCACTGGTCATAACCTCCGATGAATTCCAGTAATCATTCATGCATATACTAAGCGAATGGAATGGCCGCACCTGATATACATGCTGAAATATCGTATTGAAAAAACCTCTGTGATCCCGTTCAGATAACAAATCCTCCATAAACTTGTTATAATAAGAAGAGTATCCCGTCTTCGCATGATCCGTATTCCAGAAATTCTCTTTTTCATCAAAATATTTTTCCGGCTGCATTTTCCCTTCGCATCCGCAGCTTGTCCCCTGAAAGATCACGGATTCTGATTCAAATTCCGGTATCGGTTCTTTCTCAAAGGATGCATGGATATATTTCGCACAATATCTGCCGCATTCTCTGGCCGGAATATCAGCGGATGTTAACTTGCATTTCAGGTTTTTCCCTTCTTCGGTAGAATCGTAACCGATCACTGCTACCTGCTCCGGTACATGAATATGATTACTGAATAATTCCGCCGCTACCCCGATCGCCATACAGTCATTTGCACATGCGATCGCCTCCGGAAGTTTCTCTCTGGAATCCAATATCAGCTTCACAACCTCTTTGCCGGAATCATACCAGTAATTGCCATAATAAATATTATTCGGATCAACCGGAATTCCATGCTCCGTCAGACTGTCTCTATATGCCTGTTCTCTCTGTATGGAATGAACATGATTCTTCCACCCGTCTAAAAACATAATATCGGAATAATGATGAACCTCGATCAAATGATCGATCAATTTCTTATATGGTTTATAATGATTTATCTTTACAGTCGGGAAATAACGACTATCCTTATCTACGAAAAGAACAACCCCTGAGAATACCTCGTGAATTTTGTCTTCTAACCGGGTTGCTATATCAGTTGCCTGAATGGTATCCGGAAGAACAATGATCGCATCAAATGCATCCCATTGAATCAGATTATAAATATTCGAATCCCCAATCTGTCTATACAGCGTATCCTGAAATCTTAAGTACATGGAAAATACACATATATCATATCCATAGACATATGCCTCCTCCATTAATCCTTTCATAAACAGACTCTGTGAATTCTCTTCTGCCTGTGCGATAATAACTCCAATTTTTCTGCGCTCCATATATGCTCCCCTCTAAAATACAAAATCCTTTTTCAGTTTAGCATAATTAAGCAGAAAAGTATATAAAAATGACTAAAAAAAGTTTACACCGCGTTATTTTCTGTGCATTTTATACAATTTCGACATAGTATCACATAAAAAAATATTATTTGTCATATTATAAATAACAGTCCTGTAAAGAAAAACAGGACTGTTCTGTACTTGTTCATATTCTGTTTTTATATCTTATATACTGCACTAAGATACCTGTTCAAACTGTGAATTATATAGCTCTGCATAAAATCCGTTCTGTGCCATCAGTTCCTCATGGTTACCCTGTTCAATGATATCGCCATCCTTCATGACCAGGATGATATCTGCATTTTTGATCGTTGATAATCGGTGCGCAATAACAAAGCTTGTTCTGCCCTTCATCAGATTATCCATTGCACGCTGAATGCTGTGTTCTGTTCTGGTATCAACGGAAGAGGTCGCTTCATCCAGGATCAGAACCGGATTATTTGCAAGGATTGCTCTTGCAATCGTAAGAAGCTGTTTCTGTCCCTGTGAAATATTCGTCACTTCTTCATTTAACTCCATCTGATAACCACCCGGAAGTGCCGAGATAAATCGATGTGCATGAGCTGCCTTTGCTGCCGCAATTACTTCCTCATCCGTCGCATCCAGTCTTCCATAACGAATATTCTCCATGATCGTCCCCTTAAACAGCCATGTTTCCTGAAGAACCATACCGAGAGCATCACGAAGCTCTCTTCGATTATATTCTTTAACATTGTGACCATCTAACAGGATGGCTCCTTCATTTACATCATAGAACCGCATCAGCAGCTTAACCATAGTGGTCTTACCTGCTCCGGTCGGACCAACGATCGCTACCTGTTTGCCCGGATCAACATGAACACTGAAATCATGAATAATGATCTTCTCAGGATCGTATCCGAACTTTACATGACGGAAATCTACTTCACCCTTTATATCCTCGACAGAAGCAGGATGCTCAACAACCTGAACCTCCTCTTCTTCCTCTAACAGTTCAAATACACGTTCCGCCGCTGCTGCCATCTGCTGCATCATATTTGTAACCTGTGCTACCTGCTGGATCGGCTGTGTAAAATTCTTTACATACTGGATAAATGCCTGAATATCACCGATCGTGATCGTGCCACGAATGGCAAGCGCCGCACCCGAAATAGCTACGCCTACATATCCGAGGTTGCCGACAAACATCATAACCGGCTGCATCAGACCGGAAAAGAACTGGGCTTTCCATGCGGATTTGTATAAGACTTCATTTGTCTCATGGAATTCCTTTAAGGTTGTTTCCTCTTTGTTAAATGCTTTGATTACCGTATGCCCGCCATAAACTTCTTCAACCTGTCCATTGATATGTCCGACATACTCCTGCTGCTGTTTGAAGAAACGCTGTGACTTCTTAATGATAATACCCATTAATGCCACACTGATCGGCAGGATAATAATTGCGATCATCGTCATAAGCGGGCTGATCGTAAGCATCATGATAAATACACCGATAACAGTCGATACCGAAGTAATAAGCTGTGTGATACTCTGATTTAATCCGTTTCCCATCGTATCAATATCATTTGTAATACGGGATAATACCTCACCATAGGTTCTGGATTCAAAATACTTAAGTGGCATACGGTTGATCTTCTCAGATACATCCTTACGCATCTTATAACATAACTTCTGGGTCACACCTGTCATGATGATACCCTGTGTAAAGTTAAATAATACACTTAACAGATACAGTCCCAGACAGAACAGGAGAATCTTACCGATATAGGTGAAATCGATTCCGCCGATTCCATTTATCTTCCGCATAATGCCTTCTGATAACGCTGTCGTTGCCTTACCAAGTACCTTCGGGCAGACAACATTGAATACTGTACTGAACACCGCAATGACCATGACCACGATCACTGCCGGCAGATATTTTCTTGAATAACGAACCAGCTTCGATATGGTTCCTTTAAAATCCTTTGCTTTCTCGCCGCCTCCCATTCCAGGAGGTCCCATATGTCGTCCACCACGTCTTGGTCTGTTTTCTTCCATGTCTGTTGCCTTCCTTTCCTGAGTTCTTACGCTATGCTCGCCGCAATCTCTTTTTCAGATAACTGCGAACGGGCGATCTGTTCATATACCGGACAATTCTCCATCAGTTCTTTGTGTGTACCCTTGCCTACGATCTTTCCCTCATCCAGTACCAGTATCTGGTCTGCATGCAAGATCGTGCTGACACGCTGGGCAACGATAAATACCGTACTGTCTGTCATGTCTTCACGAAGTGCTTTTCTGACTGCTACATCCGTCTTGAAATCAAGAGCGGAGAAGCTGTCATCAAATATATAGATCTTTGCATTCCGGGCTACTGCTCTGGCAATCGCCAGTCTCTGCTTCTGACCGCCGGAAACATTTGTACCACCCTGCGAAATGCTGCTGTCATACTGTTTATCCTTTTCCTCGATGAAATCTGTTGCCTGTGCTATCGCTGCCGCTTTCTTCATCTGTTCATCGCTTGCATCCTCTGCACCAAACCGGATATTAGATGCGATCGTGCCGGAGAACAGCACACCCTTCTGCGGCACATAACCGATATTCTCCCGAAGACTCTCAATTGATACATCCCGGATATCCGTTCCGTCGATCGTGATCTTACCACCTGTGACATCATAGAATCTTGGCATAAGCTGCACCAGGGAAGATTTACCACAGCCGGTACTTCCTATGATCGCTGTCGTCTCGCCCGGTCTTGCTTCAAAATCAAGATCTGTCAGAACATCTTCATCCGCTCCCGGATATGCGAAGCTTACATGTTCGTAACGGACAACACCCTTTACAGCTTCTAACTTCTTACAATCCGGCTTGTCACAGATCGTACTCTCTGTATCAATAACTTCCTTGATTCGGTCTGCTGCCACGCCTGCCCTTGGAAGCATAACGGATAACATACCGATCATTAAGAAGGACATAATGATCATCATCGTATAAGTAATAAACGCTGTCATGGATCCAACCTGAAGCTCACCCGAATCGATTCTGTGAGCCGCAACCCACTCGATCAGGATCGTAACCGCATACATAATAAACATCAGAACCGGCATCATAAATGTCATTACACGGTTTACAAATAATGATGTCTTTGTCAGATCCTTATTCGCCTTATCAAAACGTTCTTCTTCGAACTTCTCTCTGCCAAATGCCCGGATAACCGGAATACCGGTCAGGATCTCTCTGGACACAAGATTAACACGGTCAACCAGATCCTGCATGATCTTGAACTTTGGAAGTGCAATCGCCATTAACACTCCGAGAACAACCAGGATGCCTGCTACCGCAACTACGATCACCCATCCCATGCTGGCGCCGCTCTCTACAACCTTTATGATACCGCCAACTGCCAGAACCGGTGCATATAAAACCATACGGAGCAGCATAACCGTAACCATCTGGATCTGTTGAACGTCATTTGTCGAACGCGTGATCAGGGATGCAGTCGAGAACCGGTTGATCTCTGCATCCGAGAATGAAATAACCCGTTTGAAAATGCTTTCTCGCAGATCACAGCCCACACCTGCAGCTACTCTTGCGGCTACCAGACCGGTAAGTATCGCCGATGCAACCATTAACAATGTCATAAGAATCATCTCTACACCGACACGTTTCAGATAGGACATCTGGATATCCTTATAATTATAATCCATACTGTCATAACAGGTTCTTGTACAGGTAATGGCAGATGACATCATCATATCATCCCCCATACTGTCACGCATGGAATCGATCATCTGCTTCATCTGCGTTCCCATCTGACTCCACATCTCAGGCGGCAGCTCGTCCAATGTCATACCGCTTGCTGCAAGCATCTGCTTTAACTGATTATCTTCATCCGAATCCACCATCGTATATGGATAATAATACATCATCATCGGCTCCATACACGCCTGATCGATCTCATCTATATGATCCTTGCCGTCATCTGTCATATGGTATATGCCATCATCCGACTGCTCATAATACTTTTCCCACACCGTCACATCATCTTCATCCATAAACCCTTTAATAATGGTATACGCTTTTTCCGGAATCTGCAACGGACTGCAATGATCAATGCCGTAATTCTGGATACCGGTATCGATCAGCTTCGACGTATAATCCGGCAATGCCAGATCACAATATGCCTGAACGATCAATAACAGAACAATGATCAGAACCGATTTCCAATATGGCTTCAAATTCTTAATTATCTGCATACTTTCACCTCTCTATAATTTTCGCATGTAGAGGTATTCTATCACTACCTATATAAAAGTCAATTAAATTCCCATAAAAAATGAATAAAAAAAGACCCGTCTGCCAACTTGGACAGACGAGTCTCCTTGTATATTTAATACATAATATATTGGGGCTTTATTTTACTGTAATCTTCAGTTTCTTACGGGCACCATTCTGAGCAAGTGCATATACATAACATGTACCTTTCTTCTTACCCTTGATTCTGCCTCCCTGTGAAACAGTTGCGATCTTGCTATTTGTTGAGATCCAACGAACCTTCTCACAGTGAACTTTCAGTTTCTTATTCTTAGCCATCTTGACTGTTGCATCAAGATAAACGGATTTGCGCTTTTTAACTGTAACCTTTGAAACCGTCTTACCCTTTGTGTTCTTTACAGTAACACCGATCGGGTTGTTGTACTTGTATTTCTTTGTTGCAGTTATTGTATGTAACTGGAAGGACTTGCCGATCATTCTCTTTTCTATCTTTCCAGTCTTGGAATTTCTTACATTCTTATAAGCAATAACCTTAAATTTATAGAATGTATTCTTCTTGAACTTCTTACCGCCTGCAAGCTTTGTAAGTGTATAGCTAATGTTCTTCTTACCCTTTAACTTACTTGCAGAAACAGTCTTGATCTTCTTATATTTGTAAATCTTATTCTTCTTATTGCAATAGTTACCGTAGATGATGTATCCATCAGCCTCTTTCAGACGTTCCCAACGTAAGGTCACCTTGCTTGTTGTAGCAGAAGCTCTGCCTGTAAGCTGTCCCTTGGTATACTTGTCTACCTTGTCGCTTGAAATCCACTTATCGGCTTCTTTTGTACCTGGCTTTGGTCCCGGCTGTGTTACTTCTTCTTTACTAACGGTTACTTTTCCATCTGAAAGACGGATTACAACAAACTGTACTGCATCACTGTCTTCCATACCATTCTTAACTGCGATCGCTGTGATCGTAGTTGTGGAATTCTTCTTAATTGTAAGTGGCTTTGTATACTTTGTACCATACTTGGTTGTTGGGTAACTTCCATTTGTTGTATAGTAGATCGTTGCACCTGCTGTCTTTGTTGCAAGGGTAAATGTATTGTTATCCTTAGAACGTGTTCCTGTTGGTGCTGCAACCTGTTCCTTAACAGGATTTACAGGTGTAGACGGAATCAGTTTGCTTACTTCTGCTGATACCACATCACTGTTTAACTTACCCGGAAGAGATGCAATTGCCTTAATTGTCTTACCGGCAACAGAAGCTGCATCAATCGGGCCTGTATACTTCTTGCCATTCTTCTTGCTTGGTGTGCTTCCATCTGTTGTGTAGTAGATCGTTGCACCCTTTACTGCTGAAACAGTAATTGTCTTTTTGTCACTGCTTGCTGCGATCGTTGGCTTCTGGGTCTTCAGATCTGCTACCTTGACAGTTGCAATATCACTGTCCTTCATGTTATCTTTTACACCAATAACCTTAATCGTATCAATCGTCTTTCCATTCTTATCTGTTGCAGGAATTGACCCTGTATATTTGGTTCCGTTCTTCTTGCTTGGTGTTGATCCATCTGTTGTATAGTAAATATCTGCATCCTTCGGATCTGCTGTGATGATCAGTGATGTGCCATCATCGGAAACCTTAACGGATGGCTTACCAACCTGAGCTTCATCCCCTCCAAATGGTTTGCCAGGCTCCAATGATTCTACCGCATATTCCCGAACATCACTGTCTTTCATGTTAGCCTTAACACCAACCGCCTTTACTGTTTTAATCTGCTTACCATCTGCTCCTAGTACAGAAAATGGTCCTATATATTTCTTACCGTGTGTCTTGCTTGGAGTTGTTCCGTCTGTTGTATAATAGATATCTGCACCCTCTGTAGTTGTAGAAAGGATTACTGCACTCTTATCATCTGTCAGTTTTGCAGTTGGCTTATCAACCTGTTTGATTACGATCACTGGTGGATCCAGCTGCTCCTTCACTGTGAAGTACGCAATATAGCTGTCCTTCATTCCAGATTTTACAGCGATCATGGTAATCTTCTTTCCTACATTATCCTTAACTGACAATGCTCCTGTATACTTGGTTCCATTCTTGCTGCCTGGATCACTTCCATCTGTTGTGTAATAAATGGTTGCACCTGCTGTCTTTGTAGCAAGAGTAAATGTCTTCTTGTCCGATGACACTGTTACGGTCGGTGTTTCTACACGTTTCAGATTTTCATCGGATGTATTAACAGGCTTTGAAACAGATGTCGGCTCACTTGCATAATTTGTGTATAAACCTTCATCAATACCCACCGTTGTAAGATCATCCACATTGATTTTTTCTGCAACAATATAAACTTTATATTTGTCAAAAATATTTTCTGTTGTTATTCCAGCCTTGCCAATCTTGTTAACAACTGCTGCAAGATTAAGTTTTGTTGTGCCTGACAATGTAGCTGCTGCTACATCCTCCAGCTTTCCATATGCCAAGATATTTGCATTCTTTGCATTATAATTCTTATCTGTTACAAGATATGAAAGCTGATTTACACTCTTCTTATTGGTTCCACTGATCTTATACGGAATTGTAACCACATTACCGGACATGGAAGGAGTCTCTGTAACTGCTGTTGTCATTCCATCATCTAAAAGTGTCAGCTTATATTCTGCACCATAAGTTCCAGCCTTGCCTGCTACAAGATTCGTAAACAGAACTGCATCCTTGTTGATGTTCATAGCCGGTGATGTTCTACATTGAAAATCGTATACATTGTCCAATTGTCCATCTGATGTAACATAACTTCCCACTATATGATAATTAGGCGGAGTATAAGTACTTCTTAAATTATAACCGGTTCCCTTTACTCTCTGCATAGAAGCCTGGATCGTATCCGGATATCCATAGCTGGTATTCGTAGCCTCTCCCACACTCAATGCAAAAACCTTGGTATCCTTCAACTGTGTTTTATCTGATAATTTACCGGCAAGTCCTGCACCATCTGTTGCAGATACGCCTGTCTTTGTACTGGATGCAATTGTGCTCTTTTCTACCGATGTAAATGTCTCCAGGAAACCGGTACTGTCATCATTCATCCATTCATTCTTAAATACATTATTATTTGTATCTTCACTATTATATTTGTGGTTAATGGTTGAATCATATTCAAGCAGATAACTGTTGCCAGTATTAAAATCTGCTCCGGAATCTGTATCAAGTACACGGAACTTTAATGGTTCGCCCTTATAAGAACCAAACCAGACATAATTTCCTTTCCATTTTTCTGTTGGATCTGGCTTTGGATCCGGATCAATGATCGGACCGTCTGGATCTACATCTGGTTCATTTTCCGCTTTTGGAATAGATACCTGAACAGGCTTACTTGCATAATCTGTAAACAGGCTCTCATCAATATCAGATGTCGATGCTATATCCTTTCTTATTGTTTCAACAACCAGATAAATTTTATAATTGTTTACTAAACGATCAACGGTACAGCTATTTCCAATCTTCGCTGCTATAGATGCAAGATTTAATCTTACATCGCCTGCCATAGATGCTGTTGCTGCTTTTCCATATGCAAGCACTTTTACACCTGATGCGTTATATGCTTTGTCTGTTACCAGATATGATATCTGATTTCCCGTATCTCCTGCCACGGAATATGGCACTGTTACAACATTACCGGTTCGATCAACAGAACCTCCTACAGAAAGCTCCATTGACGGATCCAGTATTGTAAACTTATATGCTGCTCCATATTGACCGGCTGTACCGGATACCAGTGATGTAAATAATACATTATTTTTATTCAAGTTAAATGCCGGTGTAGATGCCAGTGGTCCCTGGAAGCAAAGCTCAACACCATCTTTTACCTGAACACCCACTGCACCTGCGCGTCCGGTATTCTTAGCAGTAGATCTTATAAAATATCCATACAGTGTTTTATTTACATCCTGTTCTCTCTGCTTTGCCTTGTTTGCTGTATCAGGATATCCATAATGTGTATTTCTGTATTCGGAAACATCAAGCGCAAACACCTTGTCCTTATTTAACGGTGTATATATATATTCAGAACCGCCTACAGCAGAATTTAAGCCGCCATCACTGCTGTTTTTTGATGCTTTTGTACTTGCCAGGATTCCATTCAATTCAACTGAAGAAAATCCATTTAAAAAATAAGGCATCTCTTTATTTGTAATGGAACAGGTCATTTTTTTATAACCGGTTTCATTCATCCATTTAACTAATGAACTGTCAGCATAGGAATATTGCTCTGTAGATGTCGTCTTACCTGCAAAAGTATAGGAGTATACCTGCGGTCCAACCACTTTGTCTGTCTGAAGCAGCATACTGGAAGCACCAGTAGAAAATGAATACCGGCTTTCTGTATCTAATACACGATACTTGATCGGTTCCCCATCATACTTACCATAGTACACATAACTTCCCTTCCAGGAATCTGTTGTACTCAACTTGTCACCATTATGAGATCCATATGGATTCCCAATTCCAGCTATACCAAGGCCTGTAATCGTTTTTTCGGTTTCAGTTGTCGCAGCGTCAACTTTTGAAAGTGGGCTTATGACCGGCAATAAACTAATCGCCATTGCAGCACTTAGCGCCAATGCTGTTCCACGTTTGAAAAAATCCTTTTTCATAGTTTACCTCCATTCTTCATTCTGAACTGTTCCTTCCTTCTTTTTTACAGTTCATTTTCCGGATACCATCCCTTATGGCATCCTTTTTTCTTTGTTATTTATTTTGTGACAATTCACAATATAGAAGTATACATTGTCGTATTTTAAATATCAATAATAAAAACAATTTCCAGGTCATTTTCGTCTAGATGCACATAAAGTATACGCATTTTGTTGTTTTTAAGGGCATTTTTGTACCATATGGCTAATTACAAACTTAATATTTATGTAAATTTCCGTCTTTATCCGACTTAATAATTAACCTGAAAACGGAAACCGGATATTTTCAAATGGCATATGTCGTATAACTAATATCATATGTAATATTACGTCTAATTTATATTTTATAAAAATTTACATAAAATACATAGTTGAGGTGATTATATGAGCAAACACGCTGAAGCGACTCATAATGATAAACGATATATAGAACTGGGGTATAATATTTCGTATTATCGCAAACATAAGGGCTATACCCAGGAACAGCTTGCAGAAAAACTGGACATTTCAAGACAACATCTGGGCGCCGTCGAAGCCCCTAACATCGTTCGATCCGTTTCGCTGGATCTGCTGTTTAATATTGCAGATGCGCTTGAGGTAGACGTTCGTGAGCTTCTGGATTTTCATGGAAATGCCTAAAAAAAGATATGACGCAAATCCCACCAGAGGAATTTACGCCATATCTTTTTTCTTTCTTTATAGAAACTATTCTAATAATTAGTCTACTTTGATCTCTTTGATCCATCCTTCCGGAGCTTCGATCCTGCCCATCTGGATACCTGTTAATGTATCATAGAGCTTCTGGATAACCGGTCCCATCTTCTCCATTCCACTTGGGAAGCAGATCTCTTTGCCATGATCAACAATCTTACCTACTGGTGAGATAACGGCTGCTGTACCACACAGACCACACTCTGCAAAATCTTTTACCTCATCGAAGTATACTTCTCTGTGCTCTACTTTCAGTCCGAGGTACTTCTCAGCAACTACCATAAGTGAACGTCTTGTGATTGATGGAAGGATACTGTTTGACTTAGGGGTTACAACTGTTCCATCCTTTGTTACGAAGATGAAGTTTGCTCCACCTGTCTCTTCTACCTTTGTTCTGGTTGCTGCATCTAAGTACATGTTCTCATCATAACCTTCCTGATGAGCTGTAACAATTGCATGAAGGCTCATTGCATAGTTCAAACCGGCCTTGATATGGCCTGTTCCATGAGGTGCTGCGCGGTCAAAATCTGAAACCTTGATCGTAATTGGCTTTGCACCACCCTTAAAGTAAGGACCTACTGGTGTACAGAACATTCTGAACTGATACTCATCTGCCGGTTTAACACCGATTACAGGATTTGAACCAAACATATATGGTCTGATGTAAAGAGTTGCACCTGAACCATAAGGTGGAACATAAGCAGCATTTGCTCTTACTGTCTCTTCTACTGCCTTTACAAATCTATCTTCCGGGAATGCAGGCATCTCAAGTCTCTTTGCTGAATCTGCCATTCTGCTTGCGTTCAGATCAGGACGGAAACATACGATTCTGCCATCTTCTGTTGTATATGCCTTTAATCCTTCAAATACTGTCTGGGCATACTGAAGAACACCTGCACACTCACTTAATACAATGTTTGCATCATCTGTTAATGTTCCCTCATCCCATGCACCATTCTTATAATTTGATACATATCTTTTATCCGTTTTGATATAACCAAAACCGATACTTGACCAGTCAATATTTTTCTTCTCCATAACTATTCATCCTTTCAGTTTCTATTTCGCAAAAAAATAATATTCATAGTTTCTGTTATAGCACATTCTTTTCTCAATTTCCATAGTATTGATAATTTTTTTACTGCTCAAATATATATTTTACCATATCTGATACGGCATTACTGTCCTTATGCTTTAAGGTTCTCTTTGCAAGCGGCACGCGGTCCGTGATGATATTATCCACGCCAATTGCCATCATGCGACGCATCTCGCTGCTGGTATTTACCGTCCATGCGCAGACCATAATACCTTTTTTATGTGCTCCGGTTACCACCTGCCTGGTCAGGTATCTGGCATCAATGCTTAACACATCCATTGCTTCATAATTTGTCCGGTTGCTGTATCCGAAGCTGTATATATAGCCCGTCACGATATCCGGATCATCTTTCTTGATCCGTACAAGAGACCGTTGCTTAAAGGATGTGACAATACATTGTTCTTCCATGTTATTCTCTTTGAGCACCTGCGCAACCTTTGCTTCCAGTTCTCCGTCATTCCGGACCGTTTTCAGTTCTATGTTCATCATGACCTTGCCTTTACAGGTATCGATTGCTTCCTGTAAGGTCGGAATCTTTGTTCCGGCATATTCATCTGAAAATTCTGCTCCGGCATCCAATTGCTGCAGTTCCTCATAAGTAGTATCACATACCAGCTTATCAACGCCTGTCGTCCGCTCGGTTGATGGGTCATGCATCAGCACAAGTTCCCCATCTGAAGTCAGCCGGACATCCATCTCCACATAATCTGCCCCTTCTTCGATTGCCTTTTCAAACGCAGGGATCGTATTCTCCGGAGCTTCACTGCTGGAACCTCTGTGTGCGGTGATCAACGTTGCTCCAAGGGAAGCGTATGTCGGTGTCGTACCTGCAGACAAAAATCTGACATTCAGATATATTGCCAATACACAGGCAACAGCAACCATACTGACCAGTACATAATGGGTCTGCTTGTTAAGATCAGCATTATCTACATAATACATAAGCATCTTTGGTCGTGCGAGCTGTAATGCTGCAGAAATGTTGAACATACCACAGATAAAAAGCAGCAACCCTCCGACAACGATGTTTATACGATTATACACTTCATAAAACAGTATCAGAACATTGTCGCCATCAGATTTCGCCTTGATAACAAGAACACTTACCAGAATAAATACTGCATATAATACCGCACAGAATAAAGCAATAAACAATTCCCATAACATCTGGAACATAAAATGATGAAATCTTTCCCGCCGTGTCAGCCGGGTCTGCTCTTTTGCTTTCGATGCATCGACATTTCCAAGGATCAGCAACCGGATATATGGAATCTTTACGGACATAACCCAGATACAGATCAGATAGATCACTGCAAATCCGATCCAAAATGCTTTCTTTCCGGTTCCCCGAATACACAATTTCAACAGGTATTTTGTGACCGTATTATTATTTAACGCCATCAGGAACGGTGGCATGTATACTGCAAACGCAAATGGAAGCATGTAGAAAATACGCACAATTTTCCTTTTCCCAAAGAAACGGAAGAAATGCTTCTCGACCTGTACCAGATATTCAATCAAGCCATGTCTGCTGTGCCGGAGTGATGCATCAAACAATACAATATACATCGTAAGGTTCAACAACATAAACACCATGAGCAGCACAATAAGAAGCAATATATAAATAATAGATCCCGGCTTAATCAGGACATCCAGAAAGTTCTCTTTCGTGATCGAACTGTATCCGGACAATTTGATCGCCAGATAGAATCCACGAAATACAACCGGAACCAGAATAAACGACGAAACCAGTAGAAAAGCAAGCTGACATAGTACCACCCTTATTTTATTATGTGCCAGAAAATATCTGATCCGGAGCATATATTCCGCTTTCATATCTGTCTGCCTCCTGGTTGTCTGTTCAAAACAGGCATTGTAGAATATACTATGCTTTCTGCAATTGCCTGTTTCATCTCATAGTCTATATTATAGGCACAACCGAAGCTATCTGCAAGTCTTCTCTGCCACAATAATCTGACAACCGAACACATCCGGCTTCTGACGATATATAAAAACCGGGGAAATGTTCTACACAATTAATCGTACTTACCGTAACGCACTATACAAAAAGGCACCCACAATAAATTTTAATATCTCAGGATATTATTTGCGCTATAACATGACATTCGCAAGGATTTCGTTATGAGTTGCACATTGTCAGTAAATACGGGTGCCTGTCTGAGCCAAAGGCGAGTTGGCACAGGAGTATTTACGAATCCGACATGTGCAGCGAATAGAAATCCCCGCGAGTCATTTATAGTGTAAATAATATTCAAGATATAAAATTTATCGTGGATGCCGCCACATTCGTTTAGAAGCCGGTGTTTCGGTTATCGGTAATACGCTTTGCCTTGCCCTCGGAACGAGCAATAGACTTCGGCGGAAGCAGTTCTACCTTGGCACTGATCAGCAGAGTCTGCTTGATCTGTGTCTTGATATATGCAACCAGCTTCTCAAGCTTATCCGCATCGTTTATATCAACATCATCCTTTAATTCCACCTGAACAGTAAGCTTATCCTGTGAATTCACACGATCAACTACCAGCATATAATGTGCAGATGCTTCTTTCACACCCATCAGTACAGCTTCAATCTGACTTGGGAATACATTGACGCCACGAACAACAAGCATATCATCGGTACGTCCTGTGATACGGCTCATCTTAACTGTTGTTCTTCCACAAGCACATGTTCCGTGATGTAAAGTACAGATATCATGCGTTCTGTAACGGATCATAGGCGCACCTGTCTTGGTCAGTGTAGTAAATACCAGTTCACCCGGTGTATCATCCGGAAGCGGTTCTTCTGTTACCGGATCGATGATCTCTGCAAGCACATGATCTTCATTGATATGCATACCATGCTTTTCCATGCATTCAAATGCAACACCGGGACCACCAATCTCCGTAAGTCCATAGATATCGAGTGCATCAATATCAAGCAGATCTTCCAGATGCTGTCTCATTTCCTCTGTCCATGGCTCTGCACCAAAACAACCGGATTTCAGTTTTAATTCTTCCGGCTTGATTCCCATTTCATGGATGGTTTCTGCCAGATATGTTGCATAAGACGGTGTACAGCAGAGCATCGTAGCACCAAGCTCTTTCATCATTATAATCTGTCTCTGTGTATTACCGGATGACATTGGAATTACTGTAGCCCCAATCTCTGTTGCACCCTGATGTGCCCCCAGTCCGCCGGTAAATAAACCATAACCATAAGCAACCTGAATGATATCATCCTTTGTACCGCCTGCAGCAGTCAGTGCTCTGGCAACCATCTCTGTCCATACCTTAATATCATTTTCCGTATATCCTGATACGATCGGCTTTCCGGTTGTTCCTGAAGAACCCTGAATACGTACAATATCTTTAAGATCTGCAGCAAATAGTCCATATGGGAAATTATCTCTCAAATCGGTTTTCTGCGTAAATGGAAGCTTTACGATATCTTCAATTCCATTAATATCTTCCGGTTTTACTCCGGCTTCATCCATTCTCTTTCTGTAAGCCGGAACATTATTATATTCCAACTCTACGGTAGCTCTCAGTCTCTCTCCCTGAAGCTTTTTTCTTTCATCAAAATCCATACATTCCATTGCATCGTTATAGATGTAATGAATCTTCTTCTGTCTCATATGTGACTATCCTCATGTCTGATCTTGGCTTTGCTTTTTCGCTTTTATGTTTTTCCACACTAAAGCGTTTACCCATAAAAATTTTAGCTGAGCAGCCTGTATATGTCAAGGAAGTTTTTACCTTCCCTTAAAGATTTTTGTAGGATTACAATACATGTGTTACAACTGAATATAAAAAAAGCAGAGAAGCTTCTTTTGTGTTATATTTTAGTCACCACAACAAAAAAACAAAAAAGGAGTTCTCTGCTATGGCTACTATAACACAAGATATGCGGTATCGTCTATCCTTAATCAAAT
>NZ_QUEV01000012.1:0-74821 GCF_003478225.1 Clostridium sp. AM54-37XD | reverse complement strand
CTTGAAGACTACGAGGTTGATAGGTCTGAGGTGTAAGTGCGGTAACGCATTCAGCTGACAGATACTAATAGGTCGAAGACTTATCCTGAGAGGTTCGAAAGATAAGCGGAAGAGATTGGAGAGAATGAAATCGCAAGACTTTCTGTATGAAATTCTGAAGGTACATGAAATAAAAAGTATTGACATCAACCTGAATCTGTGTTAGGCTTGATGAGTACGCCGTGGTATACCAGGTGTTATTCCTCGATAGCTCAATGGTAGAGCACTCGGCTGTTAACCGAGGGGTTGTAGGTTCGAGCCTACTCGGGGAGCTAATCTTATAAGGCCCCATGGTCAAGCGGTTAAGACATCGCCCTTTCACGGCGGTAACACGAGTTCGAATCTCGTTGGGGTCATTTAATTTAATATGCCGATGTGGCTCAATTGGCAGAGCAGCTGATTTGTAATCAGCAGGTTATCGGTTCGAGTCCGATCATCGGCTTTTTGCTGAAAAGCAAAAAATGGGTGGATTCCCGAGTGGCCAAAGGGGACAGACTGTAAATCTGCTGCGTAATGCTTCGGTGGTTCGAATCCACCTCCGCCCATTTCTTTTTTATTTATATCGCGGGGTGGAGCAGTCTGGAGCTCGTCGGGCTCATAACCCGAAGGTCATAGGTTCAAATCCTGTCCCCGCTACTATTATGTAATATGCCCAGATAGCTCAGTTGGTAGAGCAGAGGACTGAAAATCCTCGTGTCGCTGGTTCGATTCCAGCTTTGGGCACGACTTTGAAAAGCTGAAATCATAACGATTTCAGCTTTTTCTTTTATCTGTAAAAAGACTGAGAGAAAATCAGATTCAGGTGTTGATAAATAAGGAGTGTGCAGTATGGAGTTTAATGTTGGTCAGGTAATTAAGATGAAGAAGCCGCATCCATGTGGTGCAAATGAATGGGAGATCCTTCGCGTTGGTATGGATTTTCGTTTGAAATGTAAAGGGTGCAATCATCAGGTGATGGTACCGAGAAAATTAGTTGAAAAGAATTTTAAAGGTTTTATAGAATAGCAATAAAATAGAAAAAAGTATTGAAATAATAAAAAAATCCTTGCAACATGGGAAGCTTTATGATATTATTTTGTTCTGTGATGTGTTAATAATCATATATTTCCTTGCTCATATATCATATATGGGCCAGAGACCATAAGGAGGTGCAATTACATGAACAAGTATGAGTTAACTTTAGTAGTTAATGCAAAGATTGATGAGGATGCTAGAACAGCAGCAGTTGAGAAAGTAAAGGCTTACATCGAGAAAGCTAATGCAACTATCACTAATGTTGAAGACTGCGGACTTAAGAAGCTTGCTTATGAAATCCAGAAGATGGGCGAAGCTTACTATTACTTCATTCAGTTCGATGCAGAAGCTGATGTACCAGCACAGCTTGAAGCTAATGTTCGTATCATGGAGCCTGTTCTCAGATATCTTTGCGTTCGTTTAGACGCTGAGTAATAGGAGGAATTCCGTATGAATAAAGTAATTTTAATGGGTCGTTTAACAAGAGATCCAGAGATCAGATATTCTCAGGGGAATGATCAGATGGCAATTGCCAGATACACTCTCGCTGTAGATAGACGTTTTAACAGAAATGGTGATCAGACCGCAGATTTTATTAACTGTGTTGCTTTTGGCCGTTCAGCAGAATTTGCTGAAAAGTATCTGAAACAGGGTACAAAGATCGTGGCTACTGGAAGAATCCAGACAGGCAGTTATACCAATAAAGATGGAAACAAAGTATATACAACAGATGTTGTTATCGAAGACCAGGAATTTGCTGAAAGCAAAGGAAGTTCTTCATCAGATGGCGGAAGTTATCAGCCAGCTGGCAGACCTTCACCTGCAAATGCAAGTGCAGAAGGTTTTATGAGTATTCCGGAAGGTATAGAGGATGATTTACCATTCAAGTAAAGAAGGAGGTAAATACAATGGCTTATACAAAGACAGATAGAGCAGACGCTCCAATGAAGAGAAGAAATATTCGTAGAAGAAAGAAAGTATGTGTATTCTGTGCAGATAAGACTGCTGTTATCGATTATAAAGATGCAAACAAGTTAAAGAGATACATCTCTGAAAGAGGTAAGATCCTTCCTAGAAGAATTACCGGTAACTGTGCTAAGCATCAAAGAGCTTTAACTGTAGCAGTTAAGAGAGCAAGACAGATTGCAATTTTACCATACGTAGTAGATTAATCTATATTCATTGGTTACACCGTAGGGTGTGCATACAATCTGAAAATGAAGGATGGTTGTGAAGTGATTCACAATCATCCTTTTTATGTTTATGTTAATAAGCCAAATGCAGATTTCGTGTTTATATGAAAAACAACATTTGACTTATTTAATGCAATATTGACGTCCTGAATCATCTGGGATAAAATTTTGATTAAAGATATTATTAAATATAGAAGGTATAGTTATATTGTTAGATGAAAAATAAATGGATAATTAGCAATATGAAAAAAGAATTAGCACAAAAAAAGAATGCAAGGAGACCTTTATGGCAGAGAAGATCGTACAGATAGATCATGTTACAAAAAAATATAAGAAACGTACAGTATTGGATGATGTATCATTGTCTATCTGGACAGGGGATGTCATTGGGTTATTGGGCGGCAATGGAGCAGGTAAAACGACACTGATGAGGGCAATTGCAGGAAGCATTCCGGTTGATTCGGGAGAAATCAGTTTTTCAGGAGAACGAAGAACGCAGGATGTAGGAACGCTGATAGAGAATCCAAATATATATACCGATATGTCTGGAATCGAGAATCTTCGATATTTTGGCAGATTATTTGGGGTAGAGGATGAAGCAGTATATGAGAGCCTGCTGCAGCAGATGGGGCTTGCAGAAGCCGGAAAGAAATTGGCTGGCAGGTATTCACTTGGAATGAAACAGAGACTAGGCATAGCGGTTGCAATGCTCGGTGATCCGAGACTTTTGATCTTAGATGAGCCGTTAAATGGTCTGGATGTACAGGGAATGCAGGATCTGGAAGAACGTCTGTGGGCAATGCATGAGGATCGGTCAATCGGAATATTGATCAGCAGTCATGTGATCGGTGAATTGGTAAAACTTTGCAATCGGTATCTGATTATGGATCATGGCAGGATCTGTATGGAATATACAAGAGAAGAACTGTTTCAGCAGGCAGGCAGCGAGGAAGCAGTTGAGGATTATATTATTACACGATTCCAAAAAACAATGTAAATAAATAGCATAAGTGTAGAATATCAAGTAAAATTATAAAACAAATATAGCAGATCAGAATAATAAACAAGAGAAAAGACAGGACCAGAATACATTAGAGAAATCAACAGGGCTAGTAGATTAAAATAATATGCTGTACAAAAAATAACAGGTAAGACGGAAAGGCAGGAAACAAATGATGAATCAGATCATTCGTGCAGAGAATTACAGAATCAGGAAGAATAAGACATTTCGTATTGCATGCATTGTGATCATTGGAATGGTATTGGTTGGATTTGCATTGTTTTATGCTGCAACACATATGATATCTGGAGAGCTGATGGAAGCAGCGGGTGGATATGATACGGATGTGGATGCATTTACAGACATAAATCTGTTTGACTGTGCAGGAATCGCTGTTTCACTGATGCAGATTCTCTCTATCTTGTATGCAATTGTGATCACGATCATGATCGGGGCAGAGAAACGGAATGGTGTCTATTCGCTGATGCTGGAACGCGGGTATCAGACACGTCAGATTTATATGGCTAAATTATATGCGACAACAGTGATAGCAGGCATCGGTTATCTTTTATATGTAGCTGTATCGTTGATTGCCGGGGCGATATTCTGGCATGGAACAATCGAACGCGAGGATGTGACAGGATTTATCCGAGTGTTTCTTTTAATGCTTGTTATGTATGTAGTTTCTTCCTATATCTATATGGCAGTTGCGATGAATGTAAAAAATGCAGGAATGGCAGTTGCGGTGAATCTCATTATTGTACTTTTATTCTCAACAGTGATAACAGGTCTGGATCAGATTCTTGCTGATGGAGATGTGTTTCTCCGCAAGTACTGGATATTATCCGCAATCGAACAGTTTGCCTATATCGATCATACAGATACTACTGTGCGGGAAACTATAACAGGATTGATAGAAGCGGTCGGCTATGGCGGGCTTGCGGTGTTTATTGGCAATACTGTATTTACAAAGAAAAAAAGATAAAAACAGAAAATGAACGCTGCCGGCTATGTGAAGATATTTGACCGGTAAGCCTTATGATAAAGTGTGGTTTTCGTTGACAAAATAAAGGGATGCGTTTATGATTATTAAGAACTTTAATGTGGATGGAGTCTGTCCACAGGAAAGAATGCAACAGTGGAATACTTTTATATAACCAGACGCTGCATTATATCAACATTAAGTAATGAAAAGGAGTATATTATGGGTAAGTACACGAAAGCAGATATCTTAAGGATGGTAAAAGAAGATGATGTAGAGTTTATCAGACTTCAGTTTACAGATATTTTTGGAGACCTTAAGAATGTTGCTATAACTTCAAGTCAGATTGAAAAAGCACTGGATAACAAGATTATGTTTGATGGTTCTTCTATTGAAGGATTTGCAAGAATCGAGGAATCCGATATGTATCTATATCCAGATTATGATACATATGAGACTTTCCCTTGGAGACCACAGCAGGGTAAGGTTGCTAGACTGATCTGTGATGTTTATAAGCCGGATGGCACTCCATTTGAAGGTGATCCAAGATATGTTCTGAAGAAGGCATTGAAGGAAGCTGCTGATATGGGTTACATTATGAACGTAGGACCAGAATGTGAGTTCTTCCTGTTCCAGACAGATGAGAATGGCTTACCAACAACAAATACTTACGAGCGTGCAAGCTATTTTGATCTTGGACCACTTGATTTCGGTGAGAATGCCAGAAGAGATATGGTACTGACACTGGAACAGATGGGATTTGAGATTGAGCTTCCCACCATGAGGTTGCTCCTGCACAGCATGAGATAGATTTCAAGTATGGCGAGGCATTAAAGACTGCCGACAGCATCGAGACATTTAAGCTCGTTGTTAAGACAATTGCCAAGAAGCATGGTCTGTGTGCTACATTTATGCCAAAACCAAAGTATGGCGTATGTGGTTCCGGTATGCATATGAATATGTCTTTATCAAAGGATGGCAAAAATATATTTGCAGATGATAATGATAAGCTTGGTTTAAGTCAGGAAGCATATTACTTCATTGCAGGTATCATGGAACATATGAGAGAGATGACAGCAATCACAAACCCATTAGTAAACTCTTATAAGAGACTGGTTCCTGGTTATGAAGCACCGATTTATATTGCATGGTCAGCAAAAAACAGAAGCCCGCTGGTTCGTATCCCAAGTGCAAGAGGAGCAGGAACAAGAGTAGAGCTTCGTTGCCCGGATCCAACAGCAAATCCATATCTGGCAATGGCTGTATGTTTAAAAGCCGGATTAGACGGAATCAAGAGACAGCTTCCACTTGTACCAAGTGTTGACAGCAATATCTTTGAATTAACAAGAGAAGAAAAGAAAGCAAGACACATCGAGAGCCTTCCGGCAAACTTAAGAGAAGCTGTTTTATGTATGAGAGACAGTGACTTCATGAAGGAAGCACTTGGTGAGCATATCTTTACACGTTATACATCGGCAAAGTTAGATGAGTGGAACGAATATACCAGACAGGTTACTGACTGGGAGATCAGCAATTACCTTTACAAAGTCTGATCAGAAGCCAGTATGTTTAAGTAAAACCGAAGAAGCATCAAGGAGTAATACAGACACCCATTTTATGGGTGCCTGTGTTGCTATATTATAGAATCAATTTGTTCCATGAAAATATAAGGAACTGAAACTGGTCGGGTGAGAGGTTGTTGTTTTGGTAAATGTAATTGTACTATTTGCAAAGATAGAAGAAGCAAAAAGCATAAAAAATCTTTTGGTTCGACATGGAATCAATGTAACTCAGGTATGTACGACCGGAGCACAGGCAGCACAGGCAGCAGATGCGTGTGATGATGGTCTTATTATATGCGGATACCAGTATCCGGATATGTTATTTTCGGAGTTGGCGGCAAATATACCGGATTATTTTGATATGCTTGTGATTGCATCTCGTGTGCATTACGAGGCGTGTAGAGAAAGTGGAATTACATGCCTGCCGATGCCACTTCGTACACAGGATTTTATCAATACTGTTTCACTGACGGTTGAAAATATTCTGTGGGAGCGTAAAAAACGCAAGACAAAACCAAAGGAACGCACAGAAGATGAAAAAAAGGTAATTAAGGCTGCAAAGCTGAAATTAATGAACGATAATGGATTTGATGAGCAGGGCGCTCATCGGTATCTGCAGAAAAAGAGCATGGATAATGGTATCAATATTGTTGAAATGGCATATATGATACTGGAACATACAGCACTGTTTTAAGGAGGCACGAATATGAAGTTTACAAAGATGGAAGGTCTTGGGAACGATTATGTGTATATAAATTGTTTTTCAGAGAAGGTAGAAAATCCTGAGAAACTGGCGATTGCCATGAGTGACCGGCATTTTGGTGTTGGAAGTGATGGAGTGATCCTGATTAAGCCATCCGATAAAGCAGATTTTACAATGGATATGTATAATGCAGACGGTTCCAGATCTGAGATGTGTGGAAACGGTATCCGTTGTGTAGGAAAGTATGTATATGATTATGGACTTACGGATAAGACTTCGATATCTGTAGAGACACTTGCCGGAATCAAATATCTGGATTTTGTGATAAAGGATGGCAAGGTTGATATGGTAACAGTTGACATGGGTGCGCCGATCCTCAAGGCAGATCAGGTGCCTGTGCGTTCAGATAAAGAGCAGGTGATCGACGAGAAGATCACAGTAGCAGGTGTGGATTATCATATGACCTGTGTATCCATGGGAAATCCACATGCAGTTATGTTCGTAGGCGATACAGAACATTTCCCGTTGGAGAAAGCTGGTCCGTTATTCGAGCATCATGAAGTATTTCCGAACCGTGTGAATGCGGAGTTTGTTCAGGTGATCGACCGTCATACCGTAAAGATGCGTGTATGGGAGAGAGGAACCGGAGAGACACTGGCATGCGGAACCGGAGCATGTGCAACTGCAGTTGCATGTGTATTAAATGGAAAGACAGATGATGAGGTAACCGTAAAATTATTAGGCGGCGATCTGATCATCCGTTTTGATAGAGAGAACAATAAGGTATACATGACAGGTCCGGCCAAGGTAGTGTTTGACGGCGAGACTGACAGATTTTAGGAGGAAATGACATGTTTAAGGCAAATGAGAATTATCTGAAGCTTCCGGGAAGCTATTTATTTTCAACAGTAGCAAAGAAACAGAGAGAGTACAGTGCGGCACATCCTGATAAGAAGATTATCCGCCTGAGCATCGGAGATGTAACACAGCCGCTTGCTCCTGCTATTATTGAGAGACTGCATTCGGCTGTAGATGAGATGGCGGTAGCAGAGACATTTAAGGGCTATGCACCGGATCTTGGATATGAATTCTTAAGAAATACCATCGTAAAGAATGACTATATTGACCATGGAGTTGATATTTCTGCTGATGAGATCTTTGTAAGTGATGGTGCAAAGAGCGATTCTGCAAATATTCAGGAGATTTTTGCACCGGAAAGCAAGATTGCTGTATGTGATCCTGTTTATCCTGTTTATGTAGATTCAAATGTAATGGCAGGCAGAACCGGAACTTATGATAAAGAGACCGGACTCTGGAGCGATGTGATTTATATGCCTTGTCTGGAGGAGAATGGATTTGCACCGGAATTCCCAAAGGAGGAGCCGGACATTATCTATCTGTGTTTTCCAAATAATCCGACAGGAGCGACCATCAGCAAAGCACAGCTTCAGGAATGGGTTGACTACGCAAATAAGATCGGAGCTGTGATCATCTATGATGCAGCATACGAAGCATATATCAGTGAAGACGATGTACCACATTCTATCTACGAGTGCGAAGGTGCAAGAACCTGTGCGATTGAGCTTCGAGCTTTTCGAAGAATGCAGGATTTACCGGAACCCGTCTTGGATTTACAGTTGTACCAAAGGATCTGAAGGATGCAAATGGTGTTGCACTTCATGGTTTATGGGCTAGAAGACATGGAACCAAGTTTAATGGTGCTCCATATATTGTTCAGGCAGCAGGAGAAGCTGTATATTCAGAAGAAGGTAAAGCACAGACAAAGGCACAGATCGCATATTATATGAACAATGCGAAGGTGATCTATGATGGATTAAAGGCAGCAGGCTATTCCGTATCCGGCGGTGTGAATGCACCATATATCTGGTTAAAGACACCGGATAAGATGACTTCATGGGAGTTCTTTGATTATCTGCTTGCAAATGCAAATGTCGTAGGTACACCGGGCTCAGGCTTTGGACCGAGTGGTGAAGGATATTTCAGACTGACAGCATTTGGTACATATGAGAATACAGTAGAAGCAATCGAGAGAATTAAAGCGTTATAATAGCGGGGTGCAATTAACTATATAATCGTGGAGGTAGCAAGATGAAAGATAATGGACTGCTGGTGCAGTATTTTAATGCAAATACACCGGCTGATCAGACATTATGGGCGAAAGCGGCAAAGGATGCAGCGACATTGAAAAAGCTCGGTGCAACTGCTGTATGGTTTCCACCTGCAACCAAAGGGGCAGCGGGAAAAGATGACAGGGGCTATGCGCCATATGATCTGTATGATTTGGGTGAATTTAATCAGAAGGGTTCGGTTGGAACCAGATATGGTACAAAGAAAGAATATCTGGAAGCAATCGATGCAATGAAGGCACAGGGAATCAATGTATATGCAGATATCGCAGTCAGACAGAAGTTAGGCGCAGATTCTGTGGAGAAGGTTACGGCAGCAGATTTTAATGCCAAGGATATTCCGCAGATGATTGGTAATAAAAAGATAGTTGGAGCCTTGTCGAAGTTCACCTTCCCGGGCAGAAAGAGCAAGTATTCCAAGTTCAAATGGAACTGGAATCATTTTGCAGGGATTGACTGGCAGCAGGATGATTTTAAGAGACGTGTCTGCGAACTGTCTGGTATGACAGAGATGGAAGCAGAGAAGAAATACAAGCTCAGCAAATATGATTATATCATAGGCAGTGAGCTTGATCTGTACAATCAGGAAGTATATGATGAATTAATGGCATGGGCGAAGTGGTATGAGAATGTGACCGGAGTGGACGGATTCCGTTTCCAGGAAGCAGAGAAGATTCCGGGATGGTTCATCAGAGACTTTGCAGAAGCTGCGTCGAATGCCGGAGAAGAAGAAAAAGAGATCTTTACGGTAGGTGACTTCTGGCACTGGAGATGTGATTATATCAATGATTATATCGCGTCTGCGGACAATCAGCCATCTATGTTTGATGTGCCGCTGCATTTCAGTTTCCATGATGCATCCGTTGCAGAAGGAGAATATGATCTGAGCCGGTTACTGGATGGTTCCATGATGATGAGTAATCCTGCAAAGGCAGTTACATTTGTAGAGAATCATGAATCACAGCCGGGCGGTGTGCTGGAATCTGCTGTAGCAGAGTGGTTTAAACCACTGGCATATGCGATCATTTTATTAAGAGAACAGGGATATCCATGTATGTTCATGGGTGATTATGAAGGCATTCCTGCGGCTAAGATCAAGTCCAGAAAGACAATCATGAACAAGCTGTTAAAGCTTCGTAAGAAATATGCATACGGAACACAGCATGACTACTTTGATCATCCGGATGTTGTTGGCTTCACCAGAGAAGGAGATACAGAGCATGAGAATTCCGGTCTGGCAGTTATTATGTCAGATGGAACCGGCGGAACAAAGCGCATGTATGTCGGAAGACAGTTTGCAGGCTGTCATTTCGCAGATGTAATGGGAAATGCAAAGTATGATATCCGTATCGATGAAGAGGGCTGCGGCGAATTTTATGTAAACCGTCAGGGAATTGCAATCTGGATCAAAAAAGATTGCAAATTATAAGAAATTGAGTTATCATATTAATACTTTAGATTGTAAAAGTGCATGAAAGTCTGAGGATGATCCGGATTTTCACAGCATAAAAGTGGCAAAGGAGTATGAGTTATGGGAAAGACAGTACATACAGAAGCAGTCCGTGATCTGTTTGAAGCAATACTGACATTGGAGACAGAGGAGGAATGTTTTAATTTCTTTGAAGATGTTTGTACGGTAAATGAATTGCTGTCCATAGCCCAGAGATTTGCGGTTGCGAAGATGTTAAAGGAAGATAATACTTATCTGGAAGTTGCCGAGAAGACCGGTGCATCGACAGCAACAATCAGCAGAGTGAACAGATCTCTTAATTATGGTAAAGATGGTTATGAACTTGTATTCAGCAGAATGAATCTGGATAAAGAAAAGAAAGATTCAGAATAACAACATATAAAACAGGAAATCCTCCGGGAATGGATCAACTTGATCCATTCCCGGAGGATTTTTGTCTTTTGCCCTACAACCAACCTATGTCTGCGCAGGCACTACGGCAAACAGGAGCACTGTGCCAAATGACATCAAGCGAAGATTTCGTAATAAATTGCATATATCAGCAAATATGGGTGCTTGTTTGAGCCGTCAGGCGAGTTAGCACAGGAATATTTGCGAATCAGATATATGCAGTTTATAGAAATCGAAGCGAGTCATTTGCACAGTGCTCCTGTTTGCCGTAGTGCCTGCGCAGACATAAAATTGATCGGGCAGACATTGGTCTGCCCGACCATGCGGGAAGAAAATCCCCTATATATTTGGTATTAGGAAGCGAAGCGGGGGATTAAAGGGTATTTACAAAGCGCATGAAGGCTTCTCTGCCTTCGCTGGTATTTTTGTATACACCGGAGCATTCCAGAACTTTTGAGAATACCTTGCCGATCTCGTTCTGGATGATTCCATGGATATTTTCCGGAGTAATGTCATAATTTCCGATCCATTCATCAACCCAGTCTGCATGTTTTTCGATAGCTTCATTTGCGCGGATGTCCTTGTGATTTAAGATTGCATCCTCAAGCTCTGACATTTCACCTTTTAATCTTGCAGGAAGAACAGCCAGACCCATAACCTCGATCAGACCGATATTTTCCTTCTTAATATGATGATACTGGCTGTGTGGGTGGTAGAGCCCCATCGGACATTCTTCGGTTGTGATGTTGTTACGAAGTACCAGATCCAGTTCGAACAGATCTCCATGCATTCTTGCGATCGGAGTAATCGTGTTATGTGGAGTATCGTCTGTGTAAGCGTAGATATATGCAGCTTCGTCTGTGTAATTTCTCCATGCTGTCAGGATGTGATCTGCTGCATCTGCGATACGTGCAGGATCAGAACCCTGAAGACGGATAACAGACATAGGCCATTTGACGATACCGGCTGTCAGGTCTTCGTAACCAGGTAAAGTAAAGTTTGATTCATATGGAGCCTTTGCCATTGCAAATGTATAGCCGCCACCCTGAAAATGGTCATGGCTTAAAATGGAACCGCCAACGATCGGAAGATCTGCGTTGGAGCCGGCTGTATAGTGAGGGAACAACCGGACAAAATCAAGTAGCTTTACAAACGCAGCGTGGTCAATCTTCATTGGTGTGTGGTTTGCATTAAAGATAATACAGTGCTCGTTGTAGTACACATAAGGGGAGTACTGTAAGTAATATGCCTGTCCATCTAAGGTAATAGGAATGATCCTGTGGTTCTGTCTGGCAGGATGTGAGAAATGTCCGGCATAACCTTCGTTTTCACGGCAGAGCAGACAGGCTGGATAACCGGATTTCTTTGCCTTTCCTGCTTTCGCGATATCTCTTGGGTCTTTCTCCGGCTTGGACAGGTTGATCGTAATATCAATCGGACCGTATTCCGTTTCCGTAACCCATTTTTCATCCTTTGCGATACGATCTTCACGAATATAGTTTGTAGCCTTACTGAAAGCATAATAATAATTCGTTGCTTCCTTTGGGGATACGGCATATTTATCAGCAAATATTTTCCGTACAACAGATGGAGCAGGAGTGAGCATACCCATAATCTTTGTATCGAAAAGATCACGGTTTGTGATCGTGTCATCCTCCATCAGCTTGTGCTGGTATGCATAATCTAACATATCGTTTAAGATATCAACGAGCGGACGGGATGGAATCTCAGCCGGTTCGTTGTATTCCTGAATGTCGAATAACTCTAGCAGACGGTTTGTAACATATATTTCGTCTGCAGGATCTACAAGTCCTTTGT
The DNA here is from genome assembly GCF_003478225.1 of Clostridium sp. AM54-37XD. Taxonomy (NCBI): domain Bacteria; kingdom Bacillati; phylum Bacillota; class Clostridia; order Eubacteriales; family Clostridiaceae; genus Clostridium; species Clostridium sp. AM54-37XD. The sequence continues at coordinate 62,502 of NZ_QUEV01000012.1, read as the reverse complement.
TTAAACCATAAGTAACCAATTCTTTGATATATGTTTCTATCATAGTCATAACCTCCCATAAAATTTGTTATTATATCGTGAGCATAGCTCACTCAATGCATTCCGCAAAATCAGCATCCTTGCGAGCAAATAATTTTGCGTTCATTATATCATGTGCTTCGCACATTCAATGCATTTCGCAAAATCAGCCCCCTTGCAAGCAAGTGATTTTGCGTTCATTATATCATGTCGTCTGTTTTACAGTACCTGCATACCGCCGTATTTACGGATCTTCAGTACATGGCAGGAGCCTCCGCCAAATACGTGATCCATAGCCTGGCGATACGTCTCAACAGTATCGTTTTCTACAAATGCCTGAATAGTTCCGGCAAATCCACCGCCGTGAACACGGCTGACTCCGTGACTTCCAAGTGTGATATCACTGACAGCCAGAGCAACAGATACATTCTGAGCCTGAATATCTTTATTCGTATATACGTTCTGCAAATACTTGAAAGAAGAATCACCGGATGCTTTAACCGCTGCAAGGAATGCAGGCATATCACCCTTTGTCAGGGAAGCAACCTGAATTTCTACCCGTTTTACTTCTTCAAAATAGTGAAGGGCACGAAGCAGGTAACGGTCGCCGAGTTTGGTGCGGATGTCAGCCATGTGGTCGATAATATCCTGTTCGCTTAATTCGTTTAATACCGGTTTGCCAAGCATCTCCGCAACGGCACACATCTCGGCAGGAACTGCAGCATAGTCAGCAGTCAGATCTACATGAGAGCCCTTTGTATCAGTGATACAGAGACTGTAACCGCTCTTTGCCATATCAAAGTCGATCTTTTCAACAATAGGATCGGCTGGATCTGCAAAGTCGATATGTACAAGATTTCCGACGGAAGATGCCATCTGATCCATCAGGCCGCAAGGCTTTCCGAAGTATACATTTTCTGCATACTGGCCGGTGATCGCGATCTCGATTGCAGATACGGAACCATTATTATAAAGTCCCGACAGGATGGTTCCGATGATTGTTTCGAATGCTGCAGAAGATGAAAGACCGGCACCAATCAGTACATCACTGGTGATATATGCTTTGAAGCCGCCGACAGCGTGTCCGTGTTCCTTTAATCCGGCAGCAACACCCTTGATCAGAGCCGTTGTTGTTTCTTTTTCACTTTCTACAAGAGAAAGGTCGGATGCGTCGATTGTAATGAGATCATATCCGTCTGAGATAACCTGGATCTTATCATCGGAAGTCTTTGCAACGATGGCAATCGCATCCAGATTGATAGATGCGGCAAGTACCTGACCGTGCTGATGATCAGTATGATTTCCGCCTACTTCACTTCTACCCGGAGCGGAGAAGATAGATACCTCTGTGTCTCCGAAATCTTTGATGAATTCCTGAAGAGCAGCGATATATCTGCCATTCTGATAAGCGAGCAGATGCTCATCGACATAGATATCGGTTAATAATTCATTGTACTGTTCTGATTCAAAGTCTTTTATTAATTCAGATGCATGTTTCATATGTTTGTCCTCCTGATCATACATGATAATTAATGTGCTTACACCTGTACGATGCGTAAATGTGTGTTTACTTGTACAGATGTGCCTGTTTTCCTAAGTCTGTTTGTTCTTTATAGTGACAGGATAACATATGTTTAGTAAAATGTCAACCACACTTTAGTAAAGATTTACTGAAAAAGTAATTGAAAAATAAAAAGAAATCTGTTACACTAAGTTAGTAAAAATATAGTAAATTTATCCAATAAATATGGAGTAAAGAGGTACATTATGACGACAATCAAGGATATTGCGAGACGGGCAAATGTGTCACCGGCTACAGTTTCAAGAATTTTGAACGATGATCCGACATTAAATGTTTTACCGGAGACTAAGGAAAGAGTCCTTCGGACAGCAAAAGAGCTACACTATACAAAGAAAAAGTCAGCCAGATTGAAGAAGTCATTCCAACTTGGTCTTGTACTCTGGTTTTCCGCAGAGGATGAGATGAAGGATAGTTATTATCTGTCCGCAAGAAAGGGAATCGAGGATTTCTGTATCAGCCAGTCGATTGAACTGGTTCGGGTATTTCGGAATGACAGCAACTATCTGGACATGCTGCGTGGTTGTGATGGAATTATCTGTCTGGGTAAGTTTGCGCATGAGGAAGTAAAATCATTTATAGAGATATGCAGTAATATCGTATTTCTGGATATGAAGGTTGAGAACTACAACATTACATCCCTGACAATGGACTTCAAACAGGCAGTACGGGATGCACTTGACTATCTGTATCATCTGGGACATCGTAAGATCGGTTTCATGGGTGGTAAAGAGTTTGTGGGCGATCATGAGCTTCTGGTAGATCCGAGACTGGAAGAATACATTGCATATATGAAGGAGAAAAAACTCCCGTATGAGAAATATTTGTATGAGGGAAGCTTCAATACATTCTCTGGTTATGAGATGGGGAAAGTAATAGCAGAAGCTGACGAACGTCCAAGTGCAATCTTTGCAGCCAGTGATGCTCTTGCAGTAGGAGCATTAAAGGCATTCAAGGAAGCGAATATGGAAGTGCCGGAGGATATATCGCTTGTTGGCTTTAATAACACAGAGCTTAGTGAGTATACAGTTCCTGCACTTACAACCGTAAATGCTCCGGCATATGATATGGGACAGCATGGTGCTAATCTGATCTATGCTGCATCAAACCTTAGTATCCGTACTCCGTTAAAGGCGGAGATTCCTTGTAATCTGATCGTCAGGGAATCCTGTATGGAATACACAGAAAAATAAAATTATTCGTTGTAAAGTAAGTGCAACACATGAATTGTGTGTTGTACTTACTTTTTTTATGCGTTGTTTTCCCCCCCTCTCAACGCATGAGTTCCCATCCTTTTTCTTGGAGCGTGTCAAAGGTCGATGCGCTCCGCTATAAAAAGGATTAGTAAAGTAATAGGGGGTAGAGAAAGGTGGGTTTTTATGGAATTTGTAATGAACAAAGGAATAACAGTAACTATCGATGATGATGAGATTGTGAGCTGGAATCATGACCAGAAGAAAAAAGCATGTTTTATAAGGGTTAAAGATGGATCTATATGGTGCTATATGTAAGCTACGAGAGAATTTTTTTCTTTGGATAAATATAATTAAAGTTTGTAGGGTGGCGCATCCGCGCTGAATATAAAAGAAAGATAAGAGGTAGAAGTTATGAAAATGGCGAGTACAGTATTATGGGCTTAAATCTGGAATGGAAGAGATTCACGACATGGAATATGAATGATTATATGGAATTTGAGATTGATCTGGTGAAGAAGCTGACTCCGGATCGCCCGGTTACAACGAATTTTATGCAGCTCTATGACGGACTTGATTATCGGAAGATGACAGACAAGCTGGATGAGATCTCGTGGGATTCCTATCCGAGATTTCATAATGATTATGAGAGCTTAACAGATACATTTGCAAGAAGTGCATTTGACCATGCAGTGATGCACTCGATGAAAAAGGATCGTCCGTTTATGCTGATGGAGAGTGCTCCGGGACTTGTGAACTGGCATGACTATAACACACTCTGTTATCTGGGTGGTTTTCCGGGAAGTGGTTTAAATGAATTGTTTGGTGTAACGGTAGAGGAACTGGATACATATTATCCAAATGATAAGAATTATGTGACGTTTTCAAATAAAAAACAGGGAACTGTAAAAGATTATGCAGAACGAATCCGGGTGCAGGATGCAGAGATTTTTGGAACTTATGTGGAAGATTTCTATGCAGGGGAAGCGGCAGCAACCAGAAAACAGACCGGAGCCGGATGGGCATATTATACGGCTTGCAGACTGGATCAGGTATCAATGACAGAACTGATCAAAGAGCTGATTACAAATGCAGGAATCCGGATAAAGGAACTGCCTGAGAACGTGGAATATCATGAGCGTTATACGGATACACACTGTTATGCCTTTTATATCAATGAGGGCGATGTGGCGGCAGAAATTCTGAATGTGAATGGGACAGAACTTCTGAGTGGACAGGTTGTAAACGGAAAAATCACTGTTGATGCAAAAAATGTGATGACTATAAAAGAGAAAATATAAATTAAAAGATCATCAGTGCTGCTCCATAAAAGATGCCTAATAAACGCAGGACGGCAGATAAAAAACTGTAAAAGCAGGCTGCGGAAGTATGGAGTTGATTTTTGAAAAATATATAGGCAGAAGCTGTATTAAAAGGAGGATGTTATGTTTATAAAAGGAATGGATATTTCCACCCTGCTGGAGGAAGAAGCCTGTGGTGCGAAGTATTATGATAATGGTGTAGTACAGGATTTATTTGCTATTTTGAAAGCATATGGTACAAATTCTGTGAGATTAAGACTCTGGAATGATCCGTATGCGCCGGATGGTACTCCATATGGCGCAGGGACGAACAATTTGAATAAAGTGATTATTCTTGCCGGACGTGCAAAAAAATATCAAATGGTCTGCTCTGGCCAAGCGGCAAGAAACCGGAGTTTGACCGGATTGCAAAGTACCTGAATGCAGGAATCCGTGCAGTGAGAGAGATTCAGGCGGATATTCCGATCATGATCCATCTGGACAATGGTGGCTTTAATGAGATGTATGTGGAGTGGTTCGACGAATTTACAAAGCGAGCAGAACCATTTGACATTATAGGCTTGTCTTATTATCCGTTCTGGCACGGCACGATGGAAGATTATCGTGATCGCGAGGGTAAACCGCTGGATCAGTTAAAAGAAATGGCGACAAAGCCGGAGCTTGTAGAGAAGCTGGATTATCCGATGACAAAGGAAGGACAGACTTCATTTATGAAAGATCTTATGGAACTGATCGCAGATATTCCGGGTGGAGAAGGCTTCTATTACTGGGAGCCTGCATGGATTCCGGTTCCGGGATGTGGTTGGGCGACAGAAGCAGCACTCGCGTATACCGGAGAAAAAGGACCGGGAGGAAATGAGTGGGCGAATCAGGCATTATTCGATTATGATGGAAATGCCCTGCCTGCCCTTGCTGTGATCCGTGATTTTAACAGACTAAACTGTAAATGAAAAAAATATCAATTACGCAGTGGCAAGAAAACTGATATGACAGGTATGGAAAATCCATGATTTCTGTTGTGGATTTAAATATAATAAAAGGCTGAATGCTTTGTACATTTTTGTGCAAGACATTCAGCCTTTTGTTCTTTGGTGCTGCCTTTAGCGTCCGCTATTTTTGCTGCCGGTTGTTGTTCGGTTTGGCTTGGTATTATCCACAGCTTTCGTTTTGCTGTTTGCAGTAACCTTTTCGGCAGTCTTTGCCTTACTGATTGCAGTAACTTTCTCGGTACTCTTTGCTTTCTCGGCAGTTTTTGCTTTCTGTGCATTCTGCTTCAATGTTTGTTCCTGAACGGAATGCATATCATCAATCAGATGCTCGATACATTTCTTCTTAACATAGACATCGACGGACAACATAGATACCATACACATATCATGAAGATAAGCGTCTGTTTCCGGATCATACATATCGGATGCCTTATCATAGGTAGATAAAATGCTCTTGATAATATCGTTATAGTTATCAATCTCATAATTGAATAATTTGCGGTAGACCTCTTCGATATTGACCGGGGACTCGCCGTTATAGCAGTCGTTGTTATTCATCGGGGCAAGAAGTGTCTGGATATCAGTGATACTTACAAAGTTCTTGAGGTAGTAAATATACAACAGCATGATCAGATGATCCTTGGAGTAACGCTTCTTGTCAGGGGGCGGGAGAAGGTTGTTTTTCGTATAATTGTTGATCATGGTCTTCGTCATGGTCTTGTCTTCTTCGCTTCGCTTATTAGCGTTCAGCTTATCCTCCATAAAGGTTGTTAGCTGATCCATATATAGATCAATCTCGGGTATATCATCCGGATCAATGTAACTTAGAGAAGTTGCGATCTGTAATAATTTTTTTCTGCGAGTAATATTTTTATTCATTAGAATCTCTCCCAAACGTAACCAAATCTGTATGAATTCTATAGGAAAGTCCTGTTTTCATGTAAATGATATGAAATACAGGACTTTATAACCTTAGTATTCTATTATATAGGAATAAAAACCACAACACAAGCGTTTTGCCAGAATTTTTATAAATTACGAATTATATTGGAATCTGTATACCTGCACGATACCGGTATTTTAGTACAGGTAAAAGTCATATAAGACAAGACTTCATTATGCGTTGCCGTCATCATTGTCGGTATCCGGCTGTGGCAGGATTTCAAGAAGAACTCTGGATACACGTTTTTTATCCAGTTTTGTGACTTTACAGGAGATTGCTCCGTCGGATGCAGTATCACCGACCGAAGGAAGGTGATCTAATAACTGAATGATATAGCCACCGATGGAATCGTAATCTTCGGATTCAATATCCAGATCCAGAGCATCATTTAAGTCATCGAGCTTGATGCCACCATCGATGCTGTAGTGTGTATCATCTATTTTTACGATATTATTATGTTCTGCATCATCGTATTCATCCTTGATATCACCGATGATCTCTTCAATCAGATCCTCCATGGAGATCAGACCGACGCTGACACCGTATTCATCCAGAACGATACCGATGGAGTTAGAACTGGATTTCATATTGGTCAGAAGATCATTTGTCTTCTGAAATTCATACACATAGAGTGGTTCACGAATGATCTTTGCAACATCAAAATTGTTGATATCATGAGTTGCTTTATAAAAAAATAAATCTTTTACATGCAGAATACCGATGACATTATCACGGGAATCCTTATAAACAGGAAGTCTGGTGTAAGGAACCTCCATATATTGCTTCAGCAGTTCATCATAAGAAGCAGTAACAGGAACCATGGTCACATCGGCACGGGGAATCATAATATCACGTACACGGGAATCTCCGAAGTCCACTACATTTGTGATCATTTCCTTTTCTTTGTTCTCAATAACACCTTCTTCCTCGCTGACATTTACCATAGTGATCAGCTCGTCTTCGGTGATGGATTTGGCGCTTCCGTTTGTATCCATTCGTAAGATCCAGAAAATAACATGAGAGATCTTGTTTATGATGAACACAAATGGGGTAAAGATATATACCAGAAACCGTACGACGTCCACATAAAGTATTGACATTTTAACACTGTTATTTTGGGCAAGCGTTTTTGGTGTGATTTCACCAAATAACAGGATCAAGATGGTGAGAATTCCGGTTGCAATTCCGACTGCCTTGCTTCCGAATAAATTAGTGGTAAGTGTTGTTGCAAGAGCGGAAGCTGAAATATTCACGATGTTATTACCTATTAATATTGTGCTGATCAGTTTGTCACTGTTAGAGATCAGCTTAAGAACTCTGGTAGCACGTTTGTTCCCATTGTCAGCCATTGAGCGCAGGGTGAATTTATTGACGGTCGTAAGAGCTGTTTCGGCAGAAGAAAAGAATGCCGACAACAGGATCAATAGAATAATTGTAAATAACTGGATAATTGTACTGGGGTGCAAAAAAGATCATCTCCTAAAAATATTTTTGCTTTTGATTGTACAGAATAGAGGAAATCTTGTCAAGAACAGAACGGCTAAGAAATGATGACTTTACATAAACATTACACTATCCGGTAATGTTCGGAATAAATGACAGATAAGATGCAGATACTAATGCATGTAGATGATAATAGACAGTTATGCAGATATCATTGCCTGATGTTGTTGGTGCATGACCGGATCTATGAAATCTGCGAGAAAGACTGACAAATGTCAAGGAGGTAAGAACGATGAGAAGTTCAACAGAAACCTATCATGAGGTAGCAGAACGTTGTAGTGCTTATGAAAAGACATGCCATTGCAACAGCATGACCAACAAAGCGGATGGTGAAAAGAGTTGCTTAAACTGTTCCCATTTCAGCAAGGACGAACATTGTAAATTAGATCTTTATGATCCGATTGTAAAGAATCTGAAATAACAGGAAAACAGAACTGAAGGGTTCACCCCTGACCGGTCAGCCGGAAAAGACTTAGAAAATGAGCCTTTTCCGGCTTTTTCAGGCACATACGTTCTTTTCATAATTGACACATATTCAACTAATTGATATACTTTTAGATTAGAAAAATGGAAAGGTATGTGTATCGATGATAAGTGCAAATAACGTAACATTAAGATTTGGAAAGAAAGCTTTATTTGAAGATGTAAATATTAAATTTGTACCGGGTAACTGCTACGGACTGATCGGAGCAAACGGAGCCGGTAAATCAACCTTTTTGAAGATCCTTTCAGGAGAGATCGAACCATCAAAGGGCGATGTCACAATGGATGAGGGTGAGCGTCTGTCTGTATTACAGCAGGATCATTACAAGTTCGATGAATACACAGTACTCGATACTGTTATCATGGGAAACAAGCGTCTGTATGAGATTATGAAAGAAAAAGATGCGATCTATGCAAAAGAAGATTTTACAGATGAAGATGGTATCCGTGCTTCTGAACTTGAGGGTGAATTCGCGGATATGAACGGATGGGAAGCAGAATCCGATGCGGAGACCTTGTTAAATGGTCTGGGTGTAGACACAGAATATCATTATATGATGATGAAAGATCTGGATGGTGGACTGAAGGTTAAGGCACTGCTTGCGCAGGCGTTATTTGGCAATCCCGACGTTCTCCTTCTCGATGAGCCTACGAACCACCTGGATATGGATGCGATTGCATGGTTGGAGGAATTCCTGATCAACTTTGAGAATACCGTTATCGTGGTATCCCATGACCGTTATTTCTTGAATAAGGTATGTACTCAGATCGCCGATATCGATTATGCAAAGATCCAGTTATATGCCGGTAACTATGATTTCTGGTATGAGTCCAGTCAGTTGATGATCAAGCAGATGAAAGAAGCGAATAAGAAGAAGGAAGAGAAGATCAAGGAATTACAGGAATTCATTCAGAGATTCTCGGCAAATGCTTCCAAGTCCAAGCAGGCAACTTCCAGAAAGAGAGCACTGGAAAAGATCGAACTGGATGATATCAAGCCATCCAGCCGTAAATACCCATATATTGATTTCCGTCCAAAGAGAGAGATTGGAAATGAAGTATTGACTGTATCACATATCTCAAAGACGGTAGAGGGCGAGAAACTGTTAGATGATGTATCATTCACAGTAGGACATGATGATAAGATTGCATTTGTCGGACCAAATACAAAGGCAACGACAATGCTGTTCAAGATTCTTGCAGGAGAAGAAAAGCCGGATGAGGGAAGTTTTAAGTGGGGGGTTACAACTTCACAGGGCTATTTTCCGAAGGACAATACAAAGGAATTCGATAATGACCTGATCATCGTAGATTGGCTGACACAGTATTCGGAAGAAAAGGATGCAACTTATGTACGAGGCTTCCTTGGAAGAATGTTATTTGCCGGTGACGATGGTGTCAAGAAAGTAAAGGTTCTGTCCGGTGGAGAAAAGGTTCGTTGCATGTTATCCAAACTAATGATCATGGCTCCAAACTGCCTGATCTTAGATGAGCCTACAAACCATCTGGATATGGAATCTATTACAGCATTGAATAATGGACTGATCAAGTTCCCTGGTGTTATTCTGTTCTCGTCACAGGATCATCAGTTCGTACAGACAACAGCAAACCGTATTATCGAACTTACCAATACAGGTCTGATCGATAAGCAGACAACATATGATGAATATCTGGCAAATGATGAGCTTGCAAGAAAACGTCAGATCATGAACATGGATGTTGATGGAGAAGATTAAGACAGAGATTAAGATGGCAGACAGGGGATGTTTCATATGAAGATGAGATTAGAAAAGCCTGAGATTGCAAAGCGGGCAGGCGAAGAAGGAAAGATTTATTCGTTTGGCAAGGAAATATGGCGGTTTATCCTGGTATTCCTGGTCGGAAGCTTTATTGCAGGTTTGATTCCTGCAATATATGAAATGTACCTGTTCCTGTCAGATATGGAAATGTTTGACCAACTGCAGCGACTGTTCTTAAACGGAGATTCATCTTTTTCGGATATGATGGAACTGGCAACCAATATGACAGACGGAATGTATATACTTACATTATTCTGTACACTGATCCTGATCATTTCTGTTCTGATCTATTGTAATAAGATAGAAAAGCGTTCCTATTATTCTATGGGACTTGTTAAGAAAGATGGAGCAAAGCATTATGTACAGGGCTTGCTTATTGGCGCGGTATCCTTTTCTCTTTGCGTACTTGCAGGTGCTGCTCTTGGATTTATAAATATTAAGGGATGGAATCAGAACTGCAATCTGCTGATCGTGCTTTTGTATTTTATCGGATTTTTGGTACAGGGCTTCAGTGAGGAGATCGCATTCCGAGGATATTTTATGATAAGCCTGATGAAACGAAGCTCGGCAGTAAAAGCTGTTCTTGTGAATTCACTGGCATTTGCATTCTGCCATATGTTGAATCCGGGACTTACGATTCTGGCATTCCTCAACCTGCTGCTGATCGGAATATTCCTGTCACTGTATGTGATAAAAACAAATGACATCTGGGGTGCAGCGGGCTACCACAGCATGTGGAATTTTGTGCAGGGAACCTTTTATGGAATCTCTGTCAGCGGAACCAACGTAGGAAGTGCTGTTCTTTCCTCTGAAATCAAACCGGAAAATATATTCCTGACGGGCGGTAAATTCGGCATGGAGGGCAGCATCGTGGCAACTGTCGTGATGGCAGCAGTCTTAGTCCTCGGAATGCTTTACTATAATAGAAAAGAAACAAAACAGAATATAGCTGGATAGAAGAAGATCACACAGGGTTGTCTTCGGAGTGAATCCGTTATATGAATATACCCACTATAACATGACGTTTGCGAGGATTTCGTCGCAAGCAACACATTGCCAGTAAATACGGGTGCTTGTCTGAGCCGAAGGCGAGTTAGCACAGAAGTATTTACGAATCAGGCATGTGTTGCGAGCAGAAACCGCAGCAAGTCATTTATAGTGGGTATATTTATATTTGGATCACTTCAGAGACAGTCCTGTGTGATCTTCTTCTATATAGGTATTATTTATAGCTCCAATCCGAGATCGAAGATGAAGTTACAGATCTGCTTGACACGCTTCTGGTTGTCCTCGGATACGCCGGGAAAACAGATGTAGACATCGTTGTATCCCGGATTCAGTTTCTTTGCGAAGTCGGTATCGCTGATGTTAATTGCATATGGAGCACTCTTTCCTGTGTAAGCAGGAGAAGTTGTGATCTGGTCGTTGTAATCAGCGGTGAAAATATCATACAGATCGGAAGGCAATGCTTCACCCAGTGTATGAATGATCGAACTTTCACTTAAGTATTCCAGTCCCCGTTTATTTGTGATGATAATATCGTAGTAGTTTTCATCACAGAGAGTAGGAAATGCAATGTAGTTTCCGCTTTCGGCATCTTTGGATGCTTCGTTGGTGCTAATGCTTGGATCATACTTCAGATCCAGAACTTTCTGAAATTGATAATTGTCATCAAAACCATAGTAGTTCCAATAATCAGCTTCTATGACAGAGGTATCAAGTGCTTCCAGATCTTCACAGTTTACAACCGCATAGGAGAGTGCAATCGGTTTGTTGCCGCGGAAGAATGCAACTACGATCAGGCTGATTGCGATGATCACGATCAGCGGTAGCAGGATCTCCATCTTATACGCATATAAAAAGTATTGTAACTTCTGCACCAAGGTCATTCCTTCGGTCGTTTCCTTTAATCGTTTTCTTTTTGCTGCCCGACGCTCCTTACGGGACATGGTTGCAAATTCCAGTTTGTCCTCAATCTTAAGATCTTCCTTTGGTGGAACCTTGCGTGGATCTTTGAACTCGTGCGGCGGCTCCTGTTTGTTTTCGATAGTCTGTACCTTTACCGGTTCCTTCTTTTCGACGGCAGCCTGAGTATTGACAGTTTCCTGTTTAGTTTCGATATTTTGTGCCTTAGCCGGTTTTGCTGTTTGCACAGCAGTCTGCTTTTTTGCCTGTACATTGGAAGTTGCGGAGGTATGGTTGTTTTTCTTCTTTTTCTTTTTGCTGTTGCTCATAGTGTTTCCTTTTCTACTTATATAATAATGATAAGTATAACACAGATGGAAATGGATAAAAAGAAGCAGGCGTGGTAAAGAGTATGAAAAAAGAATGAAAATATAAGAAATGAAATATAAAGAATATGTATTTAGCAGGTCATAAAGACGTGTACCTTGAAAAAAACAGAATTAGCGATATGCGTTGTGGTAAAAACGTATACATTTTAACGAATCCGCAATGCACATTATATATAGATGGAGTTATACAGAAAGAGAACTGCAACTACGCGAAAAATGAGACAACGGAAAGATAAAGATTTAAATTGTATGTCAATTGAGCTAAAATTGTGGAAATAGTATAAATAAGCAGTGTCGCAAATTGGTAAATTTTTTTTAACGAAAATTTAAAAATGTACAAAAAAGATAAAAAAGAATAAAAAAGGGCTTGCCAAATTAGATAATATGTCCTATAATAAGCCTATGTTGACAAGGAAATTTGTCAATAATATCTTAAGAAAGCCACATACATAATCATGTTTGACATATTGTGCCAATGATAAGTCAATCAGATTGTGTATAATAAGTGGCAGGCATTCCAGTAAATAATACAGATGCAGATGTCAATCCGCAGAAGTATGAATGAAAGGAATAGCACACATATTTTAAAAGGAGGGTTTTTTTGTGAGAAAAATCAAAAAAGCATTGGCTCTTTCATTAGCACTTGCTATGGGATTATCACTTGTTGCTTGTGGTGACAAGACAGATAACTCAACAACAGAGTCAAAATCATCAGAAGCAACATCAGAGGCAGCATCATCAGAGGATGCATCATCAGAAGAAGCATCATCAGAGGACGCTTCAGGAGCAGCTAAGATCGAAGCTCCTAGTACAGATGGATGGGATGACAGCAAGAAGATCTACGCTTATTCATGGGATGAAGATTTCTCAAAGAAGCTGAACGTTGTTCTTGACAAGTTCCCAGAGTACAAGGATTACGTTGAGTTCGTAACACTTGGTCTTGGTGGAACATCAGATGACTACAAGACAGCTATTGATACAGCTCTTACAAGCGGAGACAAGTATCCTACACTTATCCCAGCTGATAACGATGTAGCTAAGTACTGGTCAGAAGATGATTCAAAGACAGCTAATCTGTATGACTTAGGTTTCACAGATGAGATGCTTGCTAACTCATACGACTTCGCTAAGCAGTATGGTACAACAGACGGCGAGCTTAAGTGCGTAACATGGCAGGCAACAGCAGGTTCTGTATACTACAGAAGAGACATCGCTAAGAAAGTTCTTGGAACAGATGATCCTGCAAAGGTTCAGGAAGCACTTGCTTCATGGGATAAGTTCTTCGAGACAGCTGAGACATTAAAGGCTGCTGGATACAAGATCGTGTCTGGTGCTCCTGATGTTAAGTATGCTATCTGGGATACTCAGTCACAGCCTTGGGTAACAGATGACGGTTCAAAGGAAACTCTTACACTTGACAAGTCAGTTACAGAGTATCTTGAGACAGCTAAGAAGATTTACGATGGTGAATATTCAAACAACACATCTATGTGGGATAATTCATGGGCAGCAGATATGAAGGATGATTCTAAGGTATTCTGCTACTTCGGATGTCCTTGGTTCATTGGTTCAATGCAGGGTAATGGTGCTACAGATGGTAACTGGGGAGCTGTTACAGGCCCTACATCTTATCACTGGGGCGGTACATATGTATGTGTAGGTAAGGATACAAATAACCCTGAGTTAGCTGCATTCCTTCTTTACGAATTAACATGTGATCCAGACGTAGGTGTTGAAATTACAAACCAGACAGGTGACTGTGTAAACAACAAAGAAGCTAATGCTAGACTTATCGCTGGCGAACTTAGCGCTGACAATGCAGCAGCTAAATTCCTTGGTGGCCAGAATCCTATCGAAGTATGGGCAGCATCAGCAGAAGGTATTAACCTCAGCAACTTAACATACCAGGATGCTTCAATCAAGGCATTTATTGATGAAGCTTCTACAGCATACAATTCAGGAACATACAAATCAGTTGATGAAGCTGTTAAGTATATCCAGGATAAGTGTGCATCAGAATTAGGTATTTCAGCTGAATAATCCCTAAAAACTGATTAAGTAACACAATTTGCACGCATCAGTAATGAAAGTTGCTGGTGCGTGTGTACTATAAACGATTAATTTTTAGGGGGTGCTCTTACACAATGAAAAAGAATAAGACAGTTGAATATGGAAAATATGGTTTACTTTTTCTCATTCCATTCTTTCTTGTATTCTTAGTTTTTCAGCTGTATCCTCTTCTTTATACTTTTTATAATTCATTTATCTATTCCGCTAAAAATGGTAGATATGTAACTGAGACGGTTGGTCTTGGAAACTTTACAAACTATGTATTTGCAAAGACTGGTAGCGAGTTCTGGCAGTCATTAATGGTAACAGTAGTTCTGTGGATCTTAAACTTCATTCCACAGATTTTATTGGCTTTACTTCTTGCTGCATGGTTTACAGACATCAAGATCAAGTTAAAGGGAAGCGGTATTTACAAGGTTATCATGTATATGCCTAACATTATTACAGCAGCTACAATCGCCGTATTATTCTACGGTATGTTCGAGGTTAATGGTCCTATCACGACTATTTTCAAAGACCTTGGCTGGTGTGATAAGGGTGGTATCTTAAATCATGGCTGGGCATCATTGATCATCATTGCTTTCATTCAGTTCTGGATGTGGTATGGTAACACAATGATCGTTCTTTGTGCAGGTATCTTAGGTATTAACCCATCCCTGTATGAGGCTGCAAGCGTGATGGTGCTTCATCTAAACAGCAGTTCTTCAAGATTACACTTCCATTGTTAAAGCCGATCTTACAGTATACACTTGTAACATCAGCTATCGGTGGTTTACAGATGTACGATATTCCTCAGTTGTTCAATGAGGGCGGTCCTGTAGTTGTAACAGGCAGTGGATCATCCGTTAATTCAACAACAACAGTCGTAATGCTGGTTAAGAAGTATGTAAGTGCCGGAGGTACACAGGATTATGGTAAAGCCGCTGCATATTCAGTTATGCTTTTTGCATTCACACTGATTATCAGCTTACTGTTCTACAAATTAACAGCAGAAAAATCATCAAAGGATGGAAAGTAGGTGAACAAAGTGGATCAGACAGAATCAAAAGTATCAGGAGGCAAGATTGTCAGATACGTCGTTTGTATCTTGCTTTGTTTCCTGTCAATATTGCCATTTTATATTTTGATCATTAACTCTACTTTAAAGTCAACAGAAATTGTTACAGGTATTAAATTGATACCGGGTGGAGAATTTATTACAAACTTCAAAGGTTTGTTAGCAGGTAGTGAAAAAACAAGTGGTGTTAACGTACTTCAGGCTATGTTAAACTCTTTATTGGTTACTGTTCCGGCTACAGTATTGCAGATCTATTTCGGATCATTAACAGCTTATGCAGTTACAGTATATAACTTCAAGTTAAAGAAGTTTGCATGGGGCTTTATTTATGCGATCATGATGATTCCTCAGCAGGTATCAATCGTTGGTTTCATTAAGATTTGTAACTTAACACACTTATACGGATCATTCTTAGCACTGATTATTCCGGCAATCGCTGCTCCTACTACTGTTTATTTCATGAAGCAGTACATGGAAACAGGTCTTTCAGTTGAGATCGTTGAAGCAGCCAGAATCGATGGATCGGGAGAAATGCATACATTCAATACGATTGTACTTCCGCTGTTGAAACCGGCTATGGCAACACAGGCGATCTTCGGATTCGTTGCATCATGGAATAACCTGTATACACCTTCAATTATTCTTGCAACAGAGAGACAGAAGCAGACAATGCCTATGTACGTTTCAGCGTTAAAGGCAAATGATAAGTCAAGAGACTGGGGTCAGATTTACTGTGGACTTTTCACTACAGTACTTCCAATTCTGGTTATGTACTTCTTCCTTTCTAAGTACATTATCGCAGGTGTAGCACTTGGTGGTGTAAAGGAGTAAATAGGTCTTTTATAAAATATAATGTAGGTATCGGAAGCCATGGGCGATCGATACCCACATTATATATACTGAATAAGTGAGGAGAAGCTGCGGTAGCAGGTTCTCTATATTTTTGTTTATGAGGATAATTTGATGAATGAAATGACAAACAATCAAGACAACAAGAATAGCGGAAGGGATAAAGAACCGTTTTTGAGACGGGCAATGGATGCATTTGGAACAATGTTTGCACTGAATATCTGTTTTGTAATAGGATGTATTCCGATTTTTACGATTGGTGCATCATTTACTGCATTGTATGCAATGTGCATCCGACTTCAGGAAGATGAAGAGGAAACTGTTGTTTCTGGTTTCATTCATGAGTTTAAGCGTAGTTTCAAACAATCTACGATTGCGTTTTTACTGTTGCTCGTTGCAGTTGCTGTAATGTTGGCTGAATATATTATGATCAAACGAGTAACAGGATTTATTTCAACATTTTATACATTTGTGCTTATAATTGAGGCAGTATTAGTTGCACTTGTTGTACCGTTTTTATTTCCATTAATTGCAAGGTATAATAATACGTTGAGTATCACGGTAAGAAATGCAATGGTACTTTCAATCACTTATCTGTGGTCATGGGTAAAGGTCGTTATCGCATGGTTTGTCCCGATATTTATCTGTGTGAAATATCCGGTTGTGTTTGTGAGTATCTGGTATATGTGGTTGTTGCTTTTATTTGGAGCAATTGCGTGGGGAACAACACATACGATGCGTAAGATATTCCGTTTGAATGAACAAAGGATCATTGACACTGCAGAGAAGGAGAGAAAAGCTGCGGAAGAAGCGGCAAAGGAAGCTGAACTGGATGAACAGGAATCAGTGGATGAAGAGGGAAAATAAAAGAAAAACAAATTGTATTCTTTCAAAATAAAATAAAGGAAAAAGAAAAAGTCTGTAGAATAATAAAATTGTACGGACTTTTTTGTTATATTCGTTATATTGACCATGGAGGATGGTGAAATATGCTGATTCGTGAAAAACAGGAGCAACAGGAACATGAGATTCTGAATCCTTATGCATCATTCAGTGATCAGAGCAGAGGCAGGGATCGGGAAGAAGAACAGTGCGATCTTCGGACAGTCTATCAGCGGGACAGGGATCGGATCATTCACTGTAAGGCGTTTCGTCGTCTGAAGCATAAGACGCAGGTATTTCTATCACCGGGAGATGATCATTACAGAACCAGACTGACGCATACCCTTGAGGTGGCGCAGATTGCAAGAACGATCGCAAGAGCACTTCGACTGAATGAGGATCTGACAGAGGCAATCGCACTTGGTCATGATCTGGGGCATACGCCATTTGGGCATGCAGGAGAACGGGCATTGTCCAGATGCTCCGGCAGGTCATTTCAGCATAATGAACAGAGTGTGCGTGTGGTGGAAAAACTGGAGAAAAAAGGAGCAGGACTGAATCTGACCTGGGAAGTCCGGGATGGTATGCTGAATCATAAGACCTCCTGTACACCGGCAACATTGGAAGGAAAGATTGTCCGCCTTGCAGATAAGATTGCATATGTAAACCATGATATGGATGATGCCATCCGCGGTGGTATTATGAAAGAATCGGATCTTCCGATCAGTATTGTAAAGGCTCTTGGAAGCAATACAAGAGATCGGCTGGATTGTCTGATCCATGACGTGATCGATACAAGCTATGGTACGGATACAGTTGAGATGTCGGAGGAGATCGGAGATGCATTATCAGCTCTCCGCAGATATATGTTTGAATATCTGTATACGAATCCGGTGGCAAAGAGCGAGGAAGTAAAAGCAGAAAAGTTATTAGAGATATTATATGATTATTACATGGAGGATCAGTCAAGATTGAACAATGAAAGTATAGAGATGCTCTATATGGGTGAAGATCTTGCGACGGTGATTTGTGATTATATAGCGGGGATGACAGACAACTATGCGATCGAGACATTTAAGGAGATTTATGTTCCGAGTGCATGGCAGGGTGTCTGAGATGAGACTGCAATCCGTAAGGAGGATGTGTTTAGACAGAACCTTATGGACGTATAGATAGAAAGTAGTTGAATTGGAAAGGAAGGGTAGTCGTTGTACTATTCAGATGAAGTTATAGATGAGGTGATATCCAGAAATGATATCGTGAATGTGATATCCGGGTATATCAGCCTCAGGAAAAAAGGAAGGACATTTGAAGCCTGTTGCCCATTTCATCATGAAAAGACACCGTCTTTTAAGGTGGACCGGGACAAGCAGTTGTATCATTGTTTTGGATGCGGAGCCGGAGGAAATGTATTTACATTTATCATGGAATATGAGAATATGTCATTTCCGGAAGCCGTCCAGTATCTGGCAGATAAGGCAGGCATGACGCTGCCGGAGAGTAATCAGTCCGGTCAGGATGCATCAAGAGAGAAATATAAAATATTGCTTCGGGATATGAATAAGACCGCAGCAGCATATTTTCATTACATCATGCGGCATACAGAGCATGGAAAGAAAGCCTATGAGTATTTTAAGGGCAGAGGTCTTTCGGATGAAACGATCAATCAGTTCGGTCTGGGATATGCAGACATTTACCGGGATGATCTGTATCGTTACTTGAAAGGAAAAGGATATACAGATGCAGAGTTAAAGGACTCCGGTCTGGTCGTGATCGACGAGAAAAATGGCGGATCGGACAAGTTCTGGAATCGTGCGATGATACCGATCCTGGATATCAATGGTAAGGTGATCGGATTTGGTGGACGAGTCATGGGTGATGGAAAACCAAAGTATATCAACACCAGTGATACAGTTGTATTTGATAAGAGCCGGAATCTGTTTGCGATGAATATTGCCAGGAGAAGCCGGCGAAAAGGGTTTATCTGCTGCGAGGGTTATATGGATGTCATATCCATGCATCAGGCGGGCTTTGATAATGCGGTAGCATCACTTGGAACTGCATTTACCTTTGGACATGCCAATATATTGAAGCGATATACAAATGAAGTATATTTGGCATATGACAGCGATGGTGCAGGTGTTGCGGCTACGCTGAAGGTTATATCGATCATGCGTGAAGTAGGTATCTCGGCGAGAGTCATTAATATGCGGCCACATAAGGATCCGGATGAATTTATTCAGACACTTGGCAGTGAAGCCTTTGAGGAGCGAATCAAGAATGCAGAAAGCGCGATCATGTTTGAGGTTCGTATGTTGTCGGAACAATACAATCTGAACGATCCGGAGGAGCGAACCTCCTTCCACAATGAGACAGCAAAACGACTGGCACAGATAGAAGAAGTGCTGGAGCGTAATAATTATATAGAAGCGGTATCGAACCTATACCATATTGACAAGTCAGGTCTTACAGATCTGGTACACAAATACGGAATTGCAGGTGTTCCGCGGTCAGAGATTGTAGAACGGGAAGAACGGCGGGCAGAGCATGAAAGCAGAGCTGCCGATCCGGCAAAGAATAAAGCAATGAAGCTGCTTCTGACATGGATGGTCAACGAACCGGGATTATTTCAGAAACTGGATGGAATCATTGATGAAACCTGTTTTGAAGATGGTGTTTACCGGGTAGTGGCTGATAAGCTGTATTCCCAGTATCGGGAGAATGGCAGGGTAGAGCCTGCGAGCATCGTGACGACATTTGAGTCGTTGGAGGAACAGCGGCTGGTGGCAGAGATGCTTCAGACGAACATCGGAATTGATATGACGCAGGAAGAAATTAACAATGCAGTGACCGATGTTGTAAAAAAGATAAGTTTAAGCAGTATAGAAGATAAGCTGGCAAAGACAAATGATATAAGCGAGATGCAGAGCCTCATACGTGCCAAAGCGAATCTTACAAAACTGCATATTTCCTTATAGAATGGATAAACTATTATATATTTATGGAGGATCATGATTTATGGAATCAAAAGAGAATAAAGAGCAGATTGAAGAGAAATTTCAGGCGAAGCTGCAGGGCCTGCTTGAGATGGCAAAAAAGAAAAAGATGGTAATTGAAGATACAGAGATCATACGTTACTTTAATGATGCAAAAGAAATTGAGCTGAATCTGGAACGGATGGAGCAGATCTTTTCATTTTTAGAGAGCCACAATGTAGATATTCTGACGATCACAGAAGAGGATGACGATGAGGAGCTTTTGTTAGAGGATCTGGAAGAGGATGTGGATGTAGATAAGATCGACATTTCTGTACCGGACGGTGTCAGCATCGAGGATCCTGTCAGAATGTACCTGAAGGAAATTGGTAAAGTACCTCTTCTGAGTGCAGAGGAAGAAATTGAACTGGCAAAACGTATGGAAGAAGGTGATGAGCAGGCAAAACAGAAGCTTGCAGAGGCAAACCTCCGTCTGGTTGTCAGTATTGCAAAGCGTTATGTCGGACGCGGTATGCTGTTCCTTGATCTGATCCAGGAAGGAAACCTTGGACTGATCAAAGCAGTAGAAAAATTTGACTACAGAAAAGGTTATAAATTCTCCACATATGCAA
The DNA here is from genome assembly GCF_003478225.1 of Clostridium sp. AM54-37XD. NCBI lineage: Bacteria > Bacillati > Bacillota > Clostridia > Eubacteriales > Clostridiaceae > Clostridium > Clostridium sp. AM54-37XD. The sequence goes on along the minus strand of NZ_QUEV01000012.1, from coordinate 41,914 downwards.
CATGGTGGATCCGTCAGGCAATTACAAGAGCAATCGCAGATCAGGCAAGAACAATCCGTATTCCGGTTCATATGGTAGAAACGATCAACAAGCTGATCCGTGTATCCAGACAGTTATTACAGGAACTTGGCAGGGAGCCACAGCCGGAGGAGATCGCAGAAGTTATGGATATTCCGGTTGAACGTGTGCGTGAGATTTTGAAGATTTCGCAGGAACCGGTATCCCTGGAGACACCTATCGGTGAGGAGGAAGACAGCCATCTGGGTGATTTTATTCCGGATGATAATATGCCGGTTCCGGCAGATGCTGCTGCATTTACTTTATTGAAGGAACAGTTGGTTGAGGTACTTGATACGCTGACCGAACGTGAAAAGAAGGTACTTACCCTTCGTTTTGGTCTGGAAGATGGAAGAGCAAGAACACTGGAAGAGGTTGGTAAGGAATTTAATGTAACCAGAGAGCGTATCCGTCAGATCGAGGCAAAGGCTCTTCGGAAGCTCAGACATCCAGCAGAAGCAGAAAACTGAGAGATTATATATACTAAAATAGGGATGGAGAGCATATGATAGAACTGTCGAAACGGATGCAGTCGGTTGCAGATATGATACAGCCGTGTGATGCAGTCGGAGACATCGGCTGCGATCATGCATTTGTATCGATATATCTGGTAGAACAGCGCAGAGCAAAACGGGTGATCGCATCCGATGTCAGACGGGGACCGATTGCGATAGCAAAACGGAATATTGAAGCAATGAACCTGTCGGATCAGATTGAGATTCGTATGGGTGACGGGCTTGATACAATTGTGCCGGGCGAGGTAAACGCTGTTGTTCTGGCTGGAATGGGCGGTATGTTGATGATCGACATTCTGGAACGCGGCGAAGAGGTGGTTACACGTTGTGATCAGCTTGTGCTTCAACCACAGTCGGATATTGAAAAGGTCAGACGATATCTGGCAGAAAAAGGATATCATCTTGCAGATGAACAGATGCTGATCGACGCCGGAAAATATTATAACCTGTTGGATGTAAGGGTTCATGAGATGGTGCAGAAGGATGAATATGATTGTTCAAAGCTTGCTGATGACTGGTGCTATATGTATGGTGGAAGCCTGTTACGAAAGAAAGATCCGGTTTTACGGTCGTGGCTGGTAAAACGGCGGGATACAACGGCCGGGCTGATCAACAGCCTAAGTGGTAAGAATACGGAGAATGCGGCAAAACGGCTGAAGACAGTAAAAGCAGAACAAAAGACCATTTGTGCAGTTTTGAAGCAGGTATATGGCATAGATGGATGACAGAGATCGTGGATGATATGATCATCAGTGGCCTTTGTTGACAGAAGGGTTTTGGAGGTTTATTAGAAATATGAGCGAAAAAGCGGTACATAACAGCGTGCTGACTTTAAAAGAGCTTGCAAAGAAATGGGCAGTCCGTGTAGGGGCTGATTCGGTTGAAAAGATCAATGAGATCGTAGAAGCAGGGAAAGGCACGGAATTGATCCTTGTATGTGAAGCCATGCAGCAGAATGCGATCTATGATATAGCCAGAAGTATCCGCAGAGAGAAAAAAAGGATTGTGATGATCGCAGGACCAAGCTCTGCCGGAAAGACGACATTTTCACACCGGCTTAGTATACAGCTTTGTGCACTTGGACTGCATCCGCATCCGATTGCAGTTGATAATTATTTTATCAATCGGGAAGATAATCCAAAGGATGAAAATGGAAATTATAATTTCGAATGTCTGGAAGCTTTGGATGTAGAATTACTGAATCATGATATGAATCAGTTGTTATGCGGACAGACAGTTGAACTGCCGGAATTTGATTTTATGAATGGCAGAAGACTGTACAAAGGGGATAATTTGCGTATAGGGACTCAGGATGTTTTGATTCTGGAGGGAATCCATTCACTGAATCCCAAAATGTCATATGCACTTTCAGATGAGGATAAATATAAAATCTATATCAGTCCATTGAATCAGCTTATGATTGGATCAGAGGATAAGATTTCTACGCTGGACAGCCGGCTGATCCGCCGGATCGTCCGGGATAACCGAACCCGTGGCCATGACATAGAACGAACTCTTTCAATGTGGCAATCCGTCAGACAGGGAGAGGAACAGTATATATTCCCATATGAAGACAATGCGGATGTGATGTTTAATTCCGGATTGTTGTATGAATATTCTGTGCTGAAAAAACATATTGAACCACTGTTGATGGCAGTAGAAGAAACGTCTCCATATTATTCAGATGTCCTTCGGTTAAAAGAGCTGACTGATCGGTTTCTTCCATTGGAAGAAACTGTCGTACCACTAAACTCTATCTTACGCGAGTTTATCGGTGGAGGCTGTTTTAAAGTCTGAGGATGATTCTCACTTTGTATAAGTTAATGAACAGATAAATGGGCTGGCTATATATGTATGAAACAGACCTTTTTCTACGTCGGTACTTAGCGAGCCGCTTGAAAAGCGGAGAGTTTAGAACCGTTACGTAGAAAATAGAACGCGAGTGTTCTGTGAAATACATATATAGCCAGCCCATTTATCGTTGCTTAATATAAAAGCTGGACGATAAGCCGGGTTATGTCGAGAGTGATCATCTATCTAGGCTTTATGTTGCCATAAAGCTCAAGCGACCTACCTGAGACTTGACGGGCAGCCATTTGTCTCACAGCCGAAGCTGCTTTTTTGGTCTTGCTTCGAGTGGGGTTTACAGAGCCTGTTCTGTTACCAGAAGCAGCGGTGAGCTCTTACCTCGCCTTTCCACCCTTACCATATATATGGCGGTTTATTTCTGTTGCACTAGCCTGGGAGTTTCCTCCACCGGACGTTATCCGGCACCCTGCCCTGTGAAGCCCGGACTTTCCTCACCTGTCATATGACAGCCGCGATCACTTGTCCAGCTCATTACTTTTATAGCAGAATAGGGACGAAAAGTAAAGGGGAAAATATAGAAACAGAAACATGGTTTTTAAAACTACTTCTCATGGTATAAAAAATGGTTGAAGTGAATGGAGATGGGTGTTATAATCTCTCTATAGAAGCCTGATAATAAGTATTATCAAAGATTTGATATAAGAGGGTGAATAATATGGAGAATAATTATCTGTTAAATAAAGATTATATCAGAATAAAAAACATGAATACGATCAGCTATGGTGGTAATCAGTCATGGTGCAAGAGCAAGAAGATGCAGAAGGTAGGATGCGGAGTGATCGCACTGGCGGATATATCCATCTATCTTGCAGAACAGAATCCCGGACTTATGACAGATGCAATCCGCAAGATCAACAAGCCGAAGGGACTTTATAACAAAAATGATTACCTTGAATATGTGAAATGGTTCTATAAGCATTATGTATTTTTCCTGTGGTATAAAGGAATGACAGGCGTGACGATAATGAATACATTGAACCGTTATTTTATGCTGAATGATATTGGACTTCGTGCCAGATGGAGACTGTTTTTATCTGATGAGGAAATGATGAAACAGATCAGGCATTTGATCCGTAAAAATAAGCCGGTTGTATTATCAATTGGTCCGAATATACCAAATGTATTTGGAAATAAAGGAATCCATATGTATGTGGAAAAGGATGGGCGGATGCTTGCTTCCATGAAGAAAAATGTTCACAGCCATTTTGTTGTTGTGACAGGAGTAGAGGAAATAGCAGGTCATGAATACCTGATCGTTTCTTCATGGGGTAAGAAATACTACATCAGCTACGAAGAGTACCGTGATTATGTAAAACATTCCGGCGGAAGAATTACAAGCAGCATCCTGTACATCAAAGGAATGATCTAATACGGAAATGTCCTTCTGTAGTTTGTGCGGATATTGTTATTTATTACAAAACATATACAAGGGGTTCTGCCCCGGATACAGACAACCACTATAATATGACTCGCTGCGGTTTCGATTCGCTGCACATGCCTGATTCGTAAATGCTTCTGCGCTAACTCGCCTTTGGCTCGAACAAGCGCTCGCATTTACTGGCAATGTGCATCTTATTTCGAAATCCTCGCTTATGTCATATTATAGTGGTTGTCTGTATCCGGGGCAGAACCCCTTCTGTATGTTTATAAGGAATAACAATATCAGCGCAAAGTTAAATTAAAAAATTTTCTGTATTAATGCCTGTAACTCGGTTTCTGTCAGTTCGCGGAATTCGCCGGGAGCGAGGGCTTCGTCCAATGCCAGACTACCCATGGACAGGCGTTTTAAGTAGGTGACTTTCATGCCGAGGGCTTCAAAGGAGCGTTTGACCTGATGGTAACGTCCTTCGGTGATCGTCAGAAGAATTTCAGAGGTGCTGGTATCAGGATTGGTGCTTTTTATGACCAGAGTGCCCGGCTTGGTTGGCTTATCATCTCCGATATCCAGACCTGCCTTGAATGCTTTGATATGTTCTTCTGTTACCAGCCCGTCGATACGGGCAAAATATGTTTTTGCTACATGCTTGGATGGGGATAAGAGATTGTGGGACAGTTCTCCATCATCTGTGATGAGCAGCAGCCCTTCTGTATCAATATCCAGTCTGCCGACAGGAAACAGATTTTTTACAGAAACAGAACCTTTTAACAGATCCAGAATGGTTGTGTGCAGATTGTCATTGGTTGCGCTGACACAGCCTGCCGGTTTGTTCAGCATGTAATAGTGGTGCTTTTGATAGCCAATAACCGTTCCGTTGTAAGAAATCTGGTCTGTATTTTCATCAATCTTCTGTTCAGGAGATTTGCAGACCGTTCCATTTATTGATATCATTCCCTTTTTAATATATTGTTTTACCTGGGATCTGGAGCCGATGTCCTGATTTGCCAGAAATTTATCAATTCGCATAGCTGTTACCTGCCTTTTGTTCATTTGTTGAGTCTAAAACCATGCCTGCTGGCTGACGATTTTTCACCATTATAGCATGGATTTTTCGTTGCTGTGGAATAAATTCAGTAAATTTCAGAATATGGCTGGTATTGTGCGAAAATGTTATAATAAATCTGTAATTATGACGGAAATGTTAAGTGTGTGATTACAAAGTAATATTACAGCAGATTATATAAAATAAACAAAAAAATCCTTTGTTTATTCACAAAAAATTAATACATTTTACTATAAAAAGTTGATGTGGGGGACATATGCGTATTGACATGAAATCAAAATTAGAGTATTATTTTTAACAGAAATGTAACATTTTGTCATGGTTTTTAATAAATAGGTACGAAAAGATGAGAATTAACAGAAAAAATAATCGTTTTTCCCATATGAGAAGAGGTTTATTCAGTTATAGATATATGAAACGTAATCTGCTTGTAGCAGCAACTACGGTCGTTACGGTAGCAGGAATCGGACTTGTTGTTAAGTATGGGGAGGCGTTGGATCACAACCCTGCTTACCTGAACAGTCAGACCATTCAGACTGTTGAAGTGGAGACAACCAGTGAAGAGACTGCTTCTGTCGATACGACTGCACATCAGAACAATAGTACAACCAAGAAGGCAGCACAGAAGAAGACAGTAGTAGCAAAAGCAGAAGAGAAGTCCGAATTTGATGGTAAATTTATCGCCAAGATTGACGATACATTAAATATCCGTAAGGAAGCATCGACGGATTCTGATATTGTTGGAAAGCTGTTTGATGGTAATGTAGGTGATGTTCTGGAAACAGATGGTGACTGGGTGAAAATTTCCTCCGGTGATGTAACGGGATATGTAAACAGGGATTATATTCTGACCGGTAAGGATGCAGAGACATATGCGGCAGATTATAAGAAAGTGCTTGGAACAGTAACGGATGATACCGTCCGTGTACGTGCAGAGAAGTCAACAGATTCTGATATTCTTGAGCTGGTAGCAAAGGATACGGTTCTTCCTGTAGAGGAACAGGATAAGAACTGGGTTCAGGTAACACTGGCAAATGATGTTACCGGGTACATAGCAGCAGATTATATCACAGTTGCAGAGTCTTATGAGTACGCAATGACAATCGATGATTATACAGCAATGGTTGATGCAGAGACACAGAAAACAATAGAAGTTGCATCTGCAGAAGAAGAGGTTGCATCTGAAGAAGCATCAGAACCTGAGGTTATGTCAGTAGATGAGCCGACAACGGACGATACGACAGAAACACCGACGACAGAAGAGGTGACCACAGAGGCTCCGACAACGGAAGAACCTGTTACAGAAGCACCAACAACAGAGGAAGCGACGACAGAAGCATCTTCTGTAGATCCATCTCAGTATGATGATGCTTATCTGCTTGCCTGTCTGGTCAGCATGGAAGCTGGATATGAGCCATACGAAGGTCAGCTTGCAGTTGCAAATGTGGTTCTGAATCGTGTAAAGAGTGGTAGCTGGGGCAATTCAATCTCATCTGTAATTTATGCACCAAATCAGTTTCCGATGGCAACCGGAAGTGTGATGCAGGGATATCTGCAGAACGGACCGCTGTCTACTGCACAGCAGGCTGCAGATGATGCATTAGCAGGAAATAATAATATTGGATCTTTTATGAGTTTCTTGAATGTGAATTATATTGATACGGATTCCTTATCCGATTATACGGTTATTGGAAATCATTGTTTTTATTAATAAGTGAATGGATGTAAGAGATATGTTGAGGCAGATGAATGTAAAAGATAATTATAACGATGCTCAGACAACTCAGAAGAACAGAAGGTACATGCATGGTATGATGTACCTTCTGTTGTTTCTGTTTTGTCTGGGCTTTTATATTGTAAATATGATAATAAACGGACAGTATCCATTTGGAAGCCACAGCTTTCTGTATCAGGATGCATATGATCAGTATACAGGAATGCTGCAGACCTTTCTGGAATGGCTGCATTCCGGAGATAAAAGTACCTTTTTGTGGGATCATGGTCTGGGAATGGACATGCTTTTAAATATGTTTTATTACTGTATGAGCCCGTTTAATATCATAGCAGTAATATGCGGATCCGGACATGTGGAGCTGGCAATGGTTATTATGATCGTTGTCAAAGCTTCTCTGCTTGCTCCTTCGGGACTGTATTTTTTCAGACGTACAGAGTTGAAACGGTATGCAGATGAAGAAACTGGTCGTGGCTGGCAGACAGCAGTTGAAATTGTTTTGTCTCTGTCGTATGCACTGTGCGGATTTGTGCTGGTATATGAGCACAATGTAATCTGGCTGGATGGTCTGATCCTTGTACCGTTTCTTGCGATCGCAGTAGAACGGATGGCTGCCGGTAAGGGAAAGATTGCTTATACAGTGCTGCTTGCGGTTGGATTTATCGTGAATTTTTATTTTGCCTTTTATCTGTGCCTGTTTATCGTGCTGTATTTCCTGTTACAGGACTGGAAAACTCTTCGTGAATTTGGCAGGGGGATTCTCCGGTTTCTGATCTGGTCCGTTATCGCAGGGATGATCGCAGGTGTGGTACTGGTTCCTGCTTTTTATGCAGTGTTGCATTTGTCCGGGGCAGGAAGTATGGATGATAAGCTGCCGTGGTATCAGCTTGGTAATATCGGTAATTTTATCAATTCATTTTACCCGTTGAATAAGGTGACGACAGGCAATCTGTTTAATCATAATAATTATTGCGGCACACTGATTGTATTGCTGGTGATCCTGTTGTTCTTTATGAAGAAGATAGAATGGACCTGGAAGCTCCGGTATCTGACAGTTCTGATATTTCTTGCATTTGCAATGAATCAGGCAGGACTGAATTATGTGCTTCATGGATTCGCAGTCACACACGGTATGGGAAATCGTTTTGCATTTATCTGGACATTTTTGCTGCTTGGGGCAGCCTATGTATGTCTGTTGAATATAAAGAAGATCTGGATGTGGCAGGCAGGAGTAGCATTTGGAAGCTGCCTTGTATTGTTTCTGCTGGAGCTGTTCTTCAATCGCGATGAAACAAATCCAAATTCCTATGTAGCGGTACTCATATTTATCGTTGCTTATTTTGGTTTGTTTGTCTTTGCACTCCGGAAAAGCATCAAATGGAAGACCTTTTATATATGGGTGGTCAGCCTTTGGATCATAGAGCTGGTGTTAAATGGCAGCTATGTACTGAGTGCAAAGGGAAATAACAGAAGTCTTACAGATGATATAAAACAGACATCCAGGGAAACAGCATATGCAGAATGTGATCTGGAAGCCGGAGAACGTAAGGCGGCATTGTATTCCTATGATAATCTGCAGTTATCAAATACAAACTGCTATTCCTCCATGGCAAATGGTTCTGCATTGATTCCTTTGCTAGTCTTGGATTATCACATTATCAGAATATAGAGTATACCTACAGAAGAACGACTCCGGTTACAGCACTGATGTATAATGTCCGGTATATTATGACAAATGAATTAGGAGCAGCAGGTGGATATCATATGGTGGCAGCACCGGATGGAACATATGGATATCTGTATGAGGCGGATGCTCTTGCAGGGATGGGCTTCCTTCTGGATGAGGACATTCTGAACTGGAGTGGAGAGAAGAGTGCAGCCGAAAATCAGAATGAACTGGTAATGCTTGGAATGGATCAGCCGGAACTGGAAGATCTGTTTGAGAAGAAGACTCTTACAGATGATATGATCTCATTTACCGGTCTGGATGCAGCAAAGCAGGGCGATGGTGTCTATGCTTATACAGCTCAGGCGGATATTGCAACCTCCATGATAGTTTCCTATAAAGCAGAACAGGCAGAGGATCTGTATGTAGAGTGTTCGGACACAAGACTGCAGGGTGTTGATGTTTATGTGAATGATCAGCAGGTTGTGAGTTCGGTTTATCCGGAATCAGCAGGCATGATACATATTGGAAATGTAAATGCCGGAGATGAGGTTAAGCTGCGGTTTGCTACGGCTGCTGTTAGGAATGAGTCGGGCATAAAGACAGTTGCCTTGTATGCGATAAATGAGGAAACGGTTCAGGCATTTAAAGAGTATGTGTTAAAGAATACAATGGAATTTGATGGGTATGACGGCAATTGCTTAAATGGGCATATAACAGCGGACAAGGCTGGAATCCTGTATTTGGCGGTTCCGTACAATGAAGGCTTTACGGCTGCTGTAGATGGGAAAAAGGTAGCTCCTGTAAAGATTGGAACCGGCTTGATGGGCGTTCCGGTAGAAGCAGGGGAACATGTGATTACACTGACCTATCATACACCATATCTGATGGCGGGTATATGTCTGTCTGCGATTGGAATATTAATATTGGCAGGATATTTGATTATCCGTCGAAAAAAATCATCCGATAAATAATGGACATAAATTATTTGTTTATAAAATGCAGATTTTGAAAACAGATTATAATAAATTCTTATAATAAAAACAGGCAACCTGAGTGCGGTCGCGCAGGTCAAGCTTCATAAGGATATTACTGAGATAATTGCGGACGGTTCCTTCCGAGAGGAAGAGCTGCTCTGCAATTTCTTTGTTATTCAGACCATCGGCAATCAGCCGGATCAGTTCAAATTCTTTTTCTGTCAGATTGTAGGACGGATAATCAAAACGATCTTCAGCCTGTAACAGGGTAGGGATCTTGTTCATGATCTCATTTCCAAAAACAGTTTGTCCGTTGTGTACGGCGGTGATCGCAGATGCAACGGTCTCAAAATCCTGTTTTAAGATGTAACCCTTTGCGCCGGTCCGGATGGCTTTGATGATATAGTCATCATCGGCGAAGGTAGTAAGTAACAGAATCTTTGCGTCAGGGTGTCCGGTGATGATCTCTTTCGATGCGGTCAGACCATCCATGCCCTCCATACGGATATCCATTAACAGAACATCGGGGATGTAAGTATCGTACAGGGAGATGGCGTCGTGACCATTTGCTCCGGTCGCAAGTACGGTAATATCTGAGTAGGATTCTAAGATGATCTTTAATGATGCGCTGACAAATGCATCATCATCAACAATTATAATATTCATGCAGTTCTATCTCCTTTTTGTGTATGCTTTGGAATACTGACAAACAGGCGGAATCCGGAATTGGTTGTGATCTGTAAAGTACCGGATAAGGATTGGACTCGTTCCCGGATGTTGGTAAGTCCGATACCAGGGGTGTCTGTAAGGTGAATGTCTGTTCCATTGTCATGAATCGTCAACTGATAGAACCCCGGATGTTCCCGGATCAGAATCGAGAGCTGATCGCCGTTACTGTGCTTTACAGCATTTGTGATCGCTTCTTTGGCAATACTGATAAGACAGTACTTGATATCCTTTGGAACAATGTTGCTCATATCATATTCAAATGAAGTATGAAAGCCTGTTATATCATTTAACATATCCTGAATGGCAGCTTCCATATCAATGGATTCATCGTGAAGGTCGTGGACACTTGATCGTATACTGTTCATGGCAGTATCCAGCGTAGTGCGGAGATCAGAAAGCGGATTTGTAAGGATTGGTTCTTTGTTGATCGTCTGGATTGCACCTACCTGAAGAATGGATCTGGTGAGCATGTGACCGACATTATCATGGATTTCTCTGGCGATACGATTTCTCTCTTTCAGGGTTGCAGTATAGATCCTGTTATCCTGTTCCTTCCGGATCATACGGATTCGTTCTTTTGCCAGAAGTTCATTTGTCTCTGATGTATCTGTAAGGTGCTTCATCTGTTGATGAAGGGTGGCAAGCTCTGTGGTCAGATATCCGTATAACATGCTGCACAGGCAGAGAACACATATTAAAAGAAGTGTTTCTACAGAAAATTTTGTTGTAGCCAGAATGATAGCAAGGATCCCGATGGGAGCAGTATAACAGACCGGCCGTCTGCTCAGATAGAAGCAGAAAAGCGGAAGAAATACAACAAGTTCAGGAATCATACAGCACAGAATAAATATGCCTGCATGGATCAGAGTCAGAGATGCAGGTGAGAGTCTGTCAGCAATCAGCATCGTGCCAAAGGCTAGAATGATCGTAAGCAGGATATATATTACGCTGTGTGTGGATATCGAAAAAGTGTGAATACACATAATACAGCATATTGCAAATATAAGCAGTCGTGTCAGAATTTGCTTCATAACTTCCCCTTGTATATGGACCGGTCACGCGAGGGTCAGGTAATTGCGTGAACCGGATCGGATTCATAAGTGACGATATTAGTATACCTGTTGAAAAATACAGCGTCAATTGACTACAGTTGAAAAACTCCGGATTTTAAAAGAATGTGACAAATGTCATATTATGGATGTGAAGATTGGCACTGAACAGAATTGTCCTGGTATGGTAGAATGACAGCATAACATAGAAAACATGCGATGGGTTTCAGGTGCGATGCCGGAAGAAACGATAGCATCCGAATAGAAAATGAATGAGGAGACAGTTATGGAATATGCGATTGAAGTAAAAGATCTGGTGAAACGATATAAAGATTTTGTGGCATTATCACACTTTGATCTGGAGGTAAAAGAGGGCGAGATCTTCGGTCTGCTTGGACCGAATGGATCGGGCAAGACGACGACGATCAATTGTATCTTGTCGCTGCTTACATATGATCAGGGCGATGTCCGGGTATTTGGTAAGAAGATGACATCGACGAGCTACGATCTGAAACGGGAGATTGGTGTTGTAATGCAGAATGTGGCTGTATTTGACGAAATGACGGTATATGAGAATATTGATTATTTCTGTGGACTGTATATCAGGGATAAAAAGATGAGAAAACAGTATGTAGAGGATGCGATCGCATTTGTCGAGCTTCAGGACTATAAGAAGTTCCTGCCGAAAAAGCTGTCAGGAGGACTTCTCAGACGATTAAATATTGCGTGTGGAATCGCACACAAACCGAAGCTGATCTTTTTTGATGAACCGACGGTGGCGGTAGACCCACAGAGTCGGAACAAGATCTTAGAGGGAATTGTGGAGCTTAATAAGAAGGGTGCAACGATCATCTACACTTCTCATTATATGGAAGAGGTAGAACAGATCTGTAGCCGTATATTGATCATGGATAAAGGCCAAAAGGTCGCTCTTGGCACGAAGGAAGAACTGAAAAAAATGATAAAGAAGACGGAGAGTATCTTCATAGAAGCTCCGGCACTGACAGATGAACAACTGCTGGAGCTGAGACAGCTTCCGCATGTGTATGACAGTTCATACCAGGATGGAATGTTGAAACTGATCTACTCCGGTGGAAATCACAATCTGATCCGGGTTATGGAATATATGAAGGAGCATGCGGTATTATTTGGAAAAGTATATACCGAGCTTCCGAGTCTGAACGATGTGTTCCTTGAGATCACCGGAAAGACGCTTCGGGATTAGGAGGGGTGGATATGTTTTGGCATAATTTTAAATATGCAGGTAAAATGCTGATAAAAGGAAAAGATACACTGTTCTGGACGATATTGTTTCCGATTGCATTATTCACATTCATGTACATGGCATTTGGAAATATCATGGAAAAGGATGAAATGTTTAAAGATATCCCGGTTGCGGTTGTGAGGGATGGCGAGAACGATACAGCACTTATGATGGTGCTGTCTACGCTCTCCATGGACGGCGAAGATAAACGGATCGACATGGAGGTGCTCAACGAGAAAGAAGCGCTTCAAAAGTTAAATGATGAAGAAGTGACCGGTGTGATCTATACATCGGATGCGAGCCTGACAGTGAGGCAGAGTGACATCAAGGAGTCGATACTGGAATCAATCCTGAATCAGTATAAGCAGATGGAACAGATGTATCTGAATCTGATGCAGAAGGATCCGGAGGCTGCATCGGAGATCATTCAGAAGGCAGTGCAGAGTGATGCGGTATATTATGAAGAGATTTCTACATCGGACGGATGCCAGAATGAGTATTATAATTATTTCTATGCAGTGCTTGCTATGAGCTGTCTGTTTTCTTCTTTTGCCGGAATCACAAGAATGCACAAGCTGCAGGCAAATGAAAGTGCGCTTGGAATGCGTCGTTGTCTGTCACCGAATCCTAAACTTGTGACTGTTCTGGCGGAGTATCTAGCATTACTGCTGGTTCAGTTTGCCGCGGAGGTTATCACTGTGATCTATATGCGGCTGTTCGGTGTACAGTTTGGTACGAAATATCCGGCTATTTTACTGGTGCTTTTTATTGCATGTAATATCGGTATTGCCGGGGGAATGCTGCTTGGTTCCTGGTCAAAATGCTCATATGGAGGAAAGATTGGAATTGCGGTAGCGGCCAGCCTGACGTTCTCTTTTATGGCGGATCTGATGGTTCATGGAATTAAAAACAGTATTGAAGATAAACTTCCGATTCTGAACCGGATCAATCCGGCAGTGTTGGTAACGGACTGCCTTTATGCACTCAATGTATACGATAATTACGATCGTTATTTCAGAAATATCCTGATCTTAACCGGTATGGCTGTCTGTCTGCTTGGAGCGAGTATTCTGGTCTTAAGGAGGAACAAATATGCAAGTGTTTAAATCCTATTTTAAAATCTTAAATAAGAAAAAAGGCTCAATGCTGATGTATATTGGGATCTTTGCAGGCATTATATTTGGATTTATATTGCCAAATTCCGGTAAAACAGAAGATGAATATAAAAGCATGAAGTGTAAATTCGCCTGGTTTGATTATGACCAGACGGCAGAAAGTGAAGAACTGTTTTCGTATCTGGATCATGCACATAAACATGCTGAATTAAAAACAGATACAACGGAAGCGATGCAGGACAGTCTGTTTAACCGGAATACAGACTGTATCGTCCGCATTAAAAAGGGTTATGCGGATCATCTGGATAAGGAAGATCTGTCCGATTATATCGAGATCGTTGCAATTCCGAACCGGAGCAAGGTGGAACTGTTTGAATCGGGCGTGAATAAATACATCTCTTATCTGAATGCATATTTTGCAGCCGGATATGACCGGGCGGAGGCAGCAGCTCAGGTAAATGAACTGTTTCAGATCAGAACGAACGTAACAATGACAAGCGAAGACCATGGCGGAAAACATAGTACGAGATATACATTTTTCAGTTATCTGGGATGGATATTTGTGGTCATGATGATCGAAGGTGTAAGTCCGGTATTGATCGTATATGACAAAAAAGAATTAAGAGAACGGATCGCAAGCTCGGCATATAAATATTCCAATATGACAAAAGAAATCCTTCTTGGAACGATCGTAACAGGATTTCTTGGATGTGCTGTATTTGCGGTTGGAGGATGCTTTGTATTCAGAAAAGAAATGTTTACGGCAGCAGGACTTGGGAATCTGCTAAATATGGTCTGCTACATGTTTGTAGCCATGGCACTTGCCTTTCTTGCAAGTAAGATTGCCCGAAACGAGGAAGGTTTCAGTATGATCGGCAATATAGTGTCCCTTGGTATGGCGTTCCTGTCCGGCATCTTTGTTCCGGTGGAATTCCTTGGAGCAGGGGTCATTAAGCTGGCACATTTTCTTCCGGCTTACTGGTATGTCAAAGTTGTTGATCTTCTGGACTATGAGGCAAAGATACCATCGGAAGCATTCGTATATATGGGAATCGAGGTGCTCTTTGCAGCCGCCATCATCACGATCGCAATCGTGATCGATCGTACCAGAAACCACCGTCTGGTGGCGTGAAAATATCTAAAAAATGGAAGCGGTATTCCTGTTGTGAAGGAAACATATCTGGAAATCGATATATAAAACAAAATGGGAAATAGCATTACTATTATGAAGCAAGCCTTTTTTAACGCCGGTTCTTAGCGAGTCGCCATGGGCGAGGAGCTTAGCACCGTTGCATTGAAATAGAGTGCAAACGACTTGCGGAATAATATGTAATGCATCTTCCATTTTTATTTAATCATTTAGGATATAACCTTGCGTAATACCTTGTGTGTGGTGTGATGTTGCACGGTAGTTTATCATTTATGGAATTTTTCGTCCTAAAAATTATTTGTCGTTGTTCTTGTTCTTCTCGTTCATCATTGCGCGGACTTTCATGGACAGGCCGAACAGGTTGATGAATCCGGTTGCATCCTTATGGTCATACAGCTCACCGGTAGTGAAGCTTGCAAGACTCTCAGAATACAGAGAATATGGAGAAGTTGTTCCGGCTTTGATGATATTTCCCTTGTACAGTCTCATCTTAACCTGACCGGTAACTGTCTCCTGTGTCTTTTCAACAAATGCCTGAAGTGATTCACGAAGAGGGCAGAACCACTTTCCTTCGTATACAAGATCGGCAAACTTGGTTGCTACGAGCTTCTTGTATGCAAGTGTTTCACGATCCAGAGTCAGCTCCTCTAACTGCTTGTGAGCTTCCATCAGAATTGTTCCGCCGGGAGTCTCATAAACACCACGGGACTTCATGCCGACAACACGGTTCTCAACGATATCGATAATACCGATACCATGCTTTCCGCCTAAACGATTTAATTCACGAATGATATCAGAAACTTTCATCTTTGTACCGTTAATAGCAGTTGGGATACCCTTTTCAAAATCAAGTGTCAGATATTCATCCTCATCCGGTGCCTTTTCAGGGGTAACACCGAGAACCAGAAGATCATCGTAGTTTGGTTCGTTTGCAGGATTCTCCAGTTCCAGACCTTCATGGCTGATGTGCCAGATATTACGGTCACGGCTGTAAGAATGAGCAGCATCAAATGGAAGATTAATACCATGTGCCTGACAGTATGCGATCTCCGCATCCCGGGAATCCAGCTTCCATTCCGGCTGTCTCCATACAGCGATAACCTTGATGTCAGGAGCAAGAGCCTTAATTGAAAGCTCAAATCTTAACTGATCATTTCCTTTTCCTGTTGCACCATGACAGATCGCAACAGCACCTTCCTTACGTGCAACCTCAACTAATTTCTTAGCGATCAGAGGTCTTGCAAAAGAAGTACCAAGTAAATATTTATTCTCATATACAGCATCTGCCTGAACGGTTGGCATGATGTATTCATCACACAATTCATCAACAACATCCAGAATGTATAACTTGGAAGCTCCTGAATATTTTGCTCTTTCGTCCAGCCCTTCCAGTTCACTTTCCTGTCCTACATCGATGCAGGCGCAGATAACATCGTAATCATAAGTTTCTTTTAACCAAGGGATGATAGCTGTTGTATCAAGACCACCTGAGTATGCAAGAACAACTTTGTCTTTTGCCATTTCTAAATCCTCCTTAAATTCATAAAGTTTTACCTGCAAATAAATATATAACGGTAATGAATATTATGCAAGTATTTTTGGAAAATGCTGGTCTGAAAATCGGACTTTGAAAGGAATATTGGTTGTAAATTGCACTTTTTTATTGTATCATGTAAATAATAATGTCGTAAAATAAGTTGCAGAGAGGATGTCTTTATTTATATGGATAAGAAGACTACACAATTCGATCAACGTCTATCCGAATATCGGGACAGACTGTTACAACGGAATAAGGAAATGACGACTGACGATGATGACCGGATCGATGCGATCATCAATGGAAGTGCAGATACAGAGGAAATGGAGGCTCCTGCGGGTATGAATGAGATACAGGAGCAGTCGGAGGCATCGGAGAAGGAAGATACACAGAGAGCGCCGGAACCGGTGTCGGAATCGTATAAAGAGTATGCGGACAAGCTGGAATCTGTATTACAGGAAGTCGGCGTATCAAAGAAACCGGAGAAAAAGGAAGAAAATAAAAAAGAAGAGAAGAAAATCGAAAAGAAAGCTGAAAAGAAAAATGATATTGAAGCTGCGGCAGAACGGGAACGGAAACGGCTGGCAAGAAAGAATGCAGGACTTGACCAAGAAGAGACTTTGGAACTGACAGAAGAGCCGGAACCGGAAGAACCTGATTATGATGATGACTCTTCGGATGATTTTATGGAAGAAGATGGCGGACGCACATCAGCAGCCAAGGAGAATCTTCAGAATATATTGTTTGGCGCCGGCCGGGCATTTCAGAATCTGAAAAAGGAACAGGAAGAGAAAGAGGATAAGGACAGGGAACGGAAACAATCTGGAACTGTATCTGTTGTTAATCGTTGGCTGATCGTTGGAGTTGTCCTTTTGATTGTCTTTATCGTGCTGACGATAAGTTATATTGGAGCAAACAAATCATACAAATATAACCAGATGGATATCCGTCCGATTGCGGAATCAGACCTGACAGTGAATGATGGCGTGGAAGATGCGACGAAAGGATATACAACGATCGCATTGTATGGTGTGGATTCCAGAGACGCCAATCTGAATACAGGAACCAACAGTGATACGATCCTTCTTGTCAGTATCAATAATGACACAAAGGAAGTAAAGTTGGTATCCGTGTACAGAGATACATTGTTTGAGATCCAGGGTGAGACACCGGTTACACAGAAGGTAAATTACGCATATCAGTTGGGCGGAGCATTAATGTCCATTAACACACTGAACACGAATCTGGATCTGAAGATCACAGATTATATAACGGTAGATTTTAATGCGATGTCAAGCATCATCAATGCACTTGGTGGTGTGGAGATAACGATTGAAGAGGAAGAAGTCAACAGCCTGAATAAGAATCTGGCAGAACAGATCGCAATATCAGGAGAATACTCCAATGGTGTTCATTCTGCGGGGAAACAGCTCCTGAATGGTCAGCAGGCAGTAGCCTATACCAGGATCCGGAGCAATGCAAAGGGTGATATTACCAGAACCGAACGACAGAGAATCGTTCTGTTAGGCTGATCAGCAAGCTGGGAAATGCAGGAACCGATACGATCCGCAATCTGCTGGATGTATCCTTTAGCTGTATCTCTACCAGCCTTACAAAGACAGAGGCGGAGAAGCTTGCGAAGAATGTTGCTTCTTACAAGATCACAGGCAATACGGGCTTTCCATTTGCCTACAGCTTCGCATCCCTTGAGGATAAGGGCAGTGTGATCGTGCCTGCAGATATGGCGGCAAATGTAACAGCACTTCATGCATGGCTGTATGGAGACAGCGGATATTCGGTATCGACAACGGCGGCTGCGATCAGTAAAACGATTGCTGATGAAACCGGTGTGGCATCAGCAGGCAGCATTGATATCGAGCAGGCGGTCAGTGAAGTTACGACTGAGTCGACGGAGTCTGCTTCAGAAGCTGGAGACGGTACAGAAGAAGATGATTCATCGGATGTGAAGACGATCACAACACCTCCGGAGGGTATGATAGAAAATGAATAGTCGGCAGATGCCGGGTAAATAGATTCAGACAGAGAACCTGAGAACTGTATCCGATGCGGTTTTCAGGTTCTTTTTCACAAGAACGAAGAAAGACAGGTATCATGCATATGAGAAAACGATGGTGGATATCCGGGATTCTGACTGTTGTTCTGACAGCAGGATTTGGAATCGGAAATGCCGGAAACGGTAACCAACAACTGAATATGGTAGAGCAGGATGCAATCACCCATGTATACGCGGCAGAGCTTCCGGATGAAGAAACAGAGATCATTCCGTTTCGTGGAAGAGAAAGTTATATCTTGTCAGAGTGGGAACTGGAAACAGAAGGTAAGCTGGAGCAGGCAGCTATGGTAAAACAGTACATATCTACGATGACACTGTGGGAGAAGGTGTGCCAGATGATCATTGCCGATCCGGAAAATCTGGTCACAACACATGATGTCACAAAAGTGGATGCAGAAATGAAGCAGGCACTTGCAGACTATCCGGTAGGCGGGATCATGCTGAAGTCCAGAAATATCGAAAACAAAAAGCAATTAAAGAAACTGCTTAAAAATTTGCAGAAGCAATCGGAGATCGCATTATTCCTTGCGGTTGATGAAGAAGGCGGAAATGTCAGCCGGGTACTGTCGAACCTCGGAAACCGGGAAGGCGGGACGATCGATCCGATGTATGAATATAAGGATGATGGTACGGATACGGCATTTGAAAATGCGAGGGAGCTTGGTAGCAATCTGGCATATTATGGGTTTAATCTGGATTTCGCACCGGTGGCTGATGTGTGGTCGAATCCTAAGAATACCGTGATCGGAAAACGGGCATACAGTGATGATTATGAACAGGCGGCGGAGCTGATTCCGTATGCAGTGGAGGGCTTTCATGCCGGTGGCGTGATGTGCACCCTGAAGCATTTTCCGGGACACGGGGATACCGTTGAGGATTCCCATTATGGAACGGCATATGTAAGGGGAACGCTGCAAGAACTGGAAACGCAGGAGTTTGTTCCGTTTCGGGCAGGAATCCGGGCAGGAACTGATTGTGTTATGATCGGGCATCTGGTAGTGCCTGACATATCAGATCAGCCGGCGGATCTCTCGGAAACACTGGTTACAGACTGCCTGCGAAACGAGCTGGCCTTTCATGGATTGATCATCACAGACTCCTTTCAGATGGAAGCGATCACGGATCATTATGAACCGGGAGAAGCAGCAGTGCTGGCAATCCAGGCAGGGGTGGATCTGATCCTTGAACCGGAAGAACTTGGGGAAACGGTTGAAGGGATTCTGACTGCGTTAGACAAGGGAGAACTGACAGAGAAGCGGATCGATGAAAGCGTGGAACGGATACTGATGGCAAAACAGGTAAATGGAATCCAGATAGATCATAAAATTGAGAAACAATAGTAACACAATTCAAAAACATGATATAAAATGATGAAAATATCAGAAAAAATTATGAGTAAAAATGCAATTCATGGGGATAAAACCACTTGAGTTGCATTTTTTAATATATAAATATGATAAATTGTAAATACAAAATACTTTACAAAATTAAGTTTACAAACTATCTGACAATTTGACGAAAAAAGTTGTTTACAAACGGGAAAAAAGATAGTATGATTACAAATCATAAAAACACAGAGCTGTATTTGAGAAATACTATCAGATGATCGGGCAGTAGGATCTCAACAGGCACTGGCAATAAGTTGGAAAGGAAAACGAGCATGGAAGATAACAGAAATGTAGAAAATCCAGGGTTATACCGTGAAGAATATGAACATGATAACTGCGGTATCGGTGCTGTTGTGAATATCAAGGGCATTAAGACACATGAGACCGTAAATAATGCGTTAAAGATTGTTGAAAATCTGGAACACAGAGCAGGAAAAGATGCAGAAGGAAAAACCGGTGACGGTGTAGGTATCCTTCTTCAGATCTCACACAAGTTTTTCAGAAAAGCCGTTGCAGAACTCGGATATGATCTGGGGAAGGAACGGGATTATGGTGTTGGTATGTTTTTCTTTCCACAGGATGAACTGTCAAGAAAACAGGCAATGAAGATGTTCGAGGTTATTGTCGAGAAAGAAGGACTGGAGTTCTTATGCTGGAGAATGGTTCCGACGACTCCGGGTATCCTCGGTAAGAAAGCTATTGATGTTATGCCATGTATCATGCAGGCATTTATCAAGAGACCGGCAACCGTAAAAGCAGGACTTGATTTTGACCGGAAGCTGTATTTTGTCAGAAGAATATTTGAAGAAAGTAACGATGATACCTATGTGCCATCACTTTCCAGCAAGACGATCGTATATAAAGGTATGTTCTTAGTTGGAGAGCTTCGTAAGTTCTATAACGACCTTCAGGATCCGGATTATGAATCAGCAATCGGACTTGTACATTCAAGATTCTCAACGAATACAACGCCTAGCTGGCTTCGTGCACATCCATACCGTTATCTTTGTCACAATGGTGAGATCAATACGATCCGTGGAAATGAAGATAAGATGATCGCCAGAGAAGAGACAATGGAATCCACGATCATGCAGGATGAGATGTACAAGGTTATGCCTGTACTTGATCCAAATGGTTCCGATTCCGCCAGACTGGATAACTGTCTGGAGTTCCTGGTATTAAATGGCATTCCGCTTCCACTTGCCGTTATGATCACGATTCCGGAGCCTTGGGAGAATGACCGATTTATGAGTCAGGAGAAAAAGGACTTCTATCAGTATTATGCAACTATGATGGAACCTTGGGACGGACCTGCATCGATCCTGTTCACAGACGGAGATATCATGGGGGCAGTGCTCGATCGTAACGGACTCAGACCTTCCAGATATTATATAACAGATGATGATTACCTGATCCTTTCCTCAGAGGTTGGTGTATTAGAGGTCGATCCGTCAAAGATCGTAAAGAAGGATCGTTTAAGACCGGGACGTATGCTTTTAGTTGATACGGTAAACGGCCGTCTGATCTCTGATGATGAGATCAAAGAAAAATATGCAAAGGCAAAACCATATGGTGAATGGCTCGACAGTAATCTGGTCAAGTTAAATGACCTGAAGATCCCGAACATCCGTGTAGAGGAATATACCGATGAAGAACGGGCAAAGCTTCAGAAAGCATTTGGTTATACATTTGAGGACTTTAAGAATACGATCTATCCAATGGCTGAAAAAGGTGCAGAAGCGATCAGCGCAATGGGAACGGATACTCCGCTTGCTGTACTTTCAAACAGTGACAAGCCATTGTTTAACTATTTCAAACAGTTATTTGCTCAGGTAACGAATCCTCCGATTGATGCGATCCGTGAGGAGATCGTTACATCAACTTCCGTATATCTTGGAAAGGATGGCAACATTCTGGAAGAGAAGCCGGAAAACTGTCATGTATTAAAGATCCATAATCCAATCCTTACAAATACTGATATTTTAAAGATCAAGAACATGAAGGTAGAAGGATTGAAGGTCGGCGTTCTTCCAATCCTTTACTATAAGAATACATCACTGGAAAAAGCGTTAGACCGGTTGTTCGTAGAAGCAGACAAGCTGTACCGTGATGGTGTAAATATCCTGATCCTGTCAGACCGTGGTGTCGATGAAACACATGTTGCGATTCCTTCCTTATTAGCAGTTTCGGCTATGCAGAAGCATCTGGTAAGGACCAAGAAGAGAACTTCGGTTGCAATCATTCTGGAGAGTGCTGATCCTAGAAATGTGCATCATTTTGCAACCCTGCTTGGTTACGGTGCCTGTGCTGTCAACCCATATCTGGCAATTGAGACGATCAAACAGATGGTAGACAGTCATCTGTTAAATAAGGATTTCAATGCGGCTGTTGATGATTACAATGCAGCGATCATGCATGGCATCGTAAAGATCGCATCCAAGATGGGCGTATCAACGATCCAGTCTTACATGGGATCCCAGATCTTTGAATGTATCGGACTTTCCAAAGAGGTCGTTGATAAATATTTCACAAATACAGTAAGCTGCGTAGGCGGTTCCGGTATCAAGGAGATCGAGAAGACAGTGGATGCCCTTCATTCATCTGCATTTGATCCGCTTGGCCTGGATACTAATCTTGCACTGACAAGCATCGGTGCACATAAGTTCAGAAGCGGTAAGGAAGAGCATCTGTATAATCCACAGACGATCTACCTGCTGCAGCAGGCGACCAGAAGAGGAGATTACAGCCTGTTCAAGCAATATACCGCATGTCTGGAAGATGAGACAAAACCATTCCATTTGAGAGGACTGATGGAATTCAAATATGCTGAGAATCCAATTCCGCTGGAAGAGGTAGAACCGGTAGAATCCATTGTAAAACGTTTCAAGACCGGAGCAATGAGTTATGGTTCCATTTCACAGGAAGCACATGAATGTATGGCGATCGCAATGAATACGATCGGTGGTAAATCCAATTCCGGTGAAGGTGGAGAGTCGATCGACCGATTAACAATAGGAAAAGACGGTAAGAACCGTTGCTCCGCGATCAAGCAGGTAGCATCTGGACGATTCGGTGTTACATCCAGATATCTGGTCAGCGCAAAAGAAATCCAGATCAAGATGGCACAGGGCGCAAAGCCGGGTGAAGGTGGACATCTTCCTGGTGGAAAGGTATATCCATGGATCGCAAAGACTCGGTTATCTACTCCGGGTGTCAGCCTGATCTCACCACCACCACATCATGATATTTATTCGATCGAGGATCTGGCACAGTTGATCTACGATTGCAAGAATGCAAACCGTGATGCAAGAATCTCTGTAAAACTGGTATCAGAAGCCGGTGTTGGTACAGTTGCAGCCGGTGTTGCAAAGGCAGGAGCACAGGTTATCCTCATCTCCGGTTACGATGGTGGTACCGGTGCAGCACCAAATAACTCCATTCATTATGCAGGACTTCCTTGGGAGCTTGGTCTGGCAGAGACACACCAGACATTGATCAAGAATGATCTTCGTAACAAGGTTATCCTTGAAACCGATGGTAAGCTGATGACCGGACGTGATGTTGCAATCGCAGCCATGCTTGGTGCAGAGGAATTCGGATTTGCAACAGCTCCGCTGGTAACCATGGGCTGTGTAATGATGCGGGTATGTAATCTGGATACCTGTCCGGTTGGTATCGCTACACAGAATCCGGAGCTTCGTAAGAGATTCAAAGGCAAACCGGAATATGTCATCAACTTTATGAAATTTATTGCAGAGGAGCTTCGTGAATATATGTCGAAGCTTGGTGTCAGAACGGTGGATGAACTGGTAGGACGTTCCGATCTGTTATATGCAGGAAAGGGAGCAGAGGACAGAAATGTTGATCTGTCACTGATCATCAATAATCCATATATTGACGCACCTCAGAATAAGATCAAATATAACGAGAAGCATCCATATGACTTCCAGCTTGAAAAGACGATCGATATGCGTGTTCTGTTAAAGAAACTTGGACCTGCTCTTGAAAAGGGACAGAAGAAGAGTATCGAGATCGATGTTGTGAATACCGATCGTTCCGTTGGTACGATCTTCGGATCAGAGATCACAAAGCGCTATGGAGATACCTTGGAGGATGATTCTTACCTTGTAAAATGTAATGGTGCAGGTGGACAGAGCTTTGGTGCATTTGTACCAAAGGGACTTACCTTAGAGCTTGTCGGAGACAGCAATGACTACTTCGGAAAAGGACTTTCCGGTGGTAAGCTGATCGTATATCCGCCTCGTTCCGCAAAATTTGTCCATGAAGACAATATTATTATCGGTAATGTAGCACTTTACGGAGCAACCAGTGGCAAGGCATATATCAACGGCGTTGCCGGTGAGCGATTTGCAGTTCGTAATTCCGGAGCAACCGCAGTTGTTGAAGGTGTCGGCGATCATGGTTGTGAATATATGACAGGTGGTAAGGTGGTAGTCCTTGGACGCACCGGAAAGAACTTTGCAGCCGGCATGAGTGGTGGTATCGCATATGTTCTTGATATGGAGAATGACCTGTATAAGCGTCTGAATAAGGAAATGATCCATGTGGAAGCAGTATCCGACAAATATGAGATCGGTGAACTGAAGCAGATGATCATGGATCATGTAAATTATACAAATTCAGAGATTGGAAAACGAATCTTGGATAAGTTTAATGAGTATCTTCCAAAATTCAAGAAGATCATTCCAAAGGATTATGAGAAGATGATGAACACCATTGTTGCGATGGAAGAAAAGGGTTTGACCAGTGAACAGGCAACGATCGAAGCATTCTACAAGATTAAAAATGGAGGTAAATAGATATGGGAAAGCCAACGGGATTTTTAGAATATGAAAGAGAAACCAGTATAGAGATCGCTCCGGAAGAAAGAATTAAGAATTTCAATGAATTCCATATACCATTAAGTCTTGAAGAACAGAAGATCCAGGCTGCCAGATGTATGGACTGTGGTGTTCCATTCTGTCAGGCAGGTATGATGATCGGCGGTATGGCATCCGGTTGTCCGTTAAATAATCTGATCCCTGAATGGAACGATATGATCTATAATGACAACTGGGAACATGCTTATGCCAGACTGAGCAAGACCAATAATTTCCCTGAATTTACCAGCCGTGTATGTCCGGCTCTCTGTGAGAAGGCATGTACCTGTAATATTAACGGTGATCCGGTATCCGTAAGAGAAAATGAACGTGCGATCATTGAATATGCCTATGCAAATGGTCTGGTAAATGATCAGCCTCCAAAAGGAAAAACTGACAAAAAAGTTGCCGTGATCGGTTCCGGTCCATCCGGACTTGCTGTAGCGGATATGTTAAACAGCCGTGGACATGACGTCACTGTATATGAGAGAAGTGACAGACCGGGCGGACTTCTGATGTATGGTATTCCAAATATGAAACTGGAAAAAGAAGTCATCGACCGTAAGATCGCATATATGGAAAAGCGAGGCATCCGTTTTATATTAAATACAGAAGTGGCAACCGGAAAGTCCACAGCAAAGTCACCGTATCCAAAGGATGACCAGATCACAGGATATCTGAAGAATCCAAATCAGAAGTATGTAAAAGCAGAAGATCTGTTAAAGGAATATGATGCAGTTGTACTTGCCTGCGGCGCATCCAATCCAAGAGATATCAAGGCAGCAGGCAGAGATGCGAAGGGAATCTATTTTGCAGTTGATTTCTTAAAGACAACGACAAAGAGTCTTGTAAATTCAAAGTTTGCAGATAAGCAGTTCGTGAACTGCAAGGGTAAAAATGTTCTGGTTATCGGCGGCGGTGATACCGGTAATGACTGTGTGGGAACTGCCGTCAGAGAAGGAGCAAAGAGTGTTACCCAGCTTGAGATGATGCCGAAGCTTCCGGATCAGAGAGCAGAGAATAACCCATGGCCGGAGTGGCCGAGAGTCTGCAAGACCGATTATGGTCAGCAGGAAGCAATTGCAGTATACGGACACGATCCTCGTATCTATGAGACGACCGTTAAGGAGTTCTTAAAGGATAAGGATGGTAATGTGAAGGGGGCCAAGTGCGTAAAACTTGACTGGCAGAAGGATCCAAAGACCGGCCGTATGAATATGACAGAGGTACCGGACAGTGAGTATGTGATCGACTGTGAAGTCGTTCTGATCGCAGCCGGATTTCTTGGCAGCCAGAAGTATGTAGCAGACAGCTTTGGCGTAGAATTAAATGAACGTACGAATGTGAAGACTGCATGCCCGAAGTCCTATGCAACAAATGTGCCAAAGGTATTTGTTGCAGGTGATATGCACAGAGGCCAGTCGCTGGTCGTATGGGCGATCCATGAAGGTAGAGAAGCTGCTGTTGCAGTAGATTCGATGTTGGTTGGATATACAAACCTGAACAGCTAAATATATTTATAGAAGAAACTGTTATGCAGATGTCCGGAGTAAGGATGTCTGCATGGCAGTTTCTTCTGTTAAATATGTGCAAATTTTCTAATTTTTTGGGTTTTCTTTTATACTTATTGACAGAAAAACCGGGGACGTTTAAAATAGATGTTATCTAGGTGAACTCTGCCCGGGACGATGTTTTAACAGAACAAAATCAGGCAGATGAGTAAAAAGAAGGAGAGTAAACTATGAGAAAAGGTAAGAAATTTATCTCAGCGGCACTAGGGTTTGCGCTGGTATTCCAGTCGTTTGCCGGAATTGGTCCGGTAGCTGTCGCTGCAACGGGAGATGTAGATATCAATTCGACATTTACCGACGCGAACTTTCGGTCATATGTATCATCGAATTTTGATACAAATAAAGATGGCACGTTGTCAGAAAAAGAAATTGATGCGGTAACATCACTGAATGTAAGTATCAGTACATATTCAAAGAAGATATCAAGTCTTGCAGGCGTGGATGTATTTACGTCACTGGAATATCTGGACTGTTCCGGTCAGGCAATTGGAAGTCTGGATGTAGCGGATCTGGAGAATCTGAAATCTATTAATGCATCGAGCGACCAGTTGACGACATTTACATTACCAAAGAAAGCAGAACAGCTTGCTTCTGTTAATCTTTCCTATAATCAGATCACAGATATCACATTCCAGACGACTTATGCAGCTCTGAAAGAATTAAATGTATATGGAAACCAGTTGACTTCAATCGATCTGTCAAAGCTGCCGGCACTTGTGCGGTTGAATGTTGGTTACAACGCTTTGTCGGTACTGGATCTGAGCAAGAACACGAATCTGGAATTCCTGCACTGTCAGAGCATGACAAAGCTGCAGACGTTAGATATATCAAGCAACAGTGCGGATCATACAAAATTAGCCTATGTTGATTGTTCCCATATGTTGTCGGGTGGTCAGGGTGCGATCAAAGAACTGGATGTTACAGGTGATACCGGCCTTAAGACACTGATCGCAGATGATAACTCCATAGATGTATTAAATATGGATGGAGCAACGTCACTACTGACACTGAGTGTAGCAGGAAATAAGATCAAGTCGATCGATGTGTCCAAAGAATCCAGTCTGGAAACATTGAACCTGTCCAATAACAGTATCCAGTCTGTGGATGTCAGCAAGAATGCGGTCCTGAAATATCTGAATCTTGGAGCTATGCAGTTAAGCACGATCGATGTTACAAAGAATCCGTTACTGGAGAAGCTGGATCTGAATTCCAACCAGCTCATGGAGATCAATGTGAGCAAAAACACAGCACTGACAGAGCTGGATCTTTCGAATAACCGGTTACAGAGAATTGACGTTAAGAATAATACAGGTTTAACTACATTGAAGCTGGATAATAATGCTTTGGTTGCAATCGATGTATCTTCCTGTCCTGGACTGTTGGAGGGTGAGTTTTCCTGTACAAATAACAGCAGACATATTTCTCTTTCAGAGCCAAACTACATCTTTAATATGGCGGATTTGGTAGCCGATGGATATCAGTCAGAGTATTCCGGTGTAGACCGTAAGGATGATACGATCGGATATGCATGTATCCGTACGACGGATCAGAATGGTAATAATCTGATCAAGAATGCAACACTTCAGGGATACACCTTATATACAGACGTTACCAATGAAAAGACACAGAATGTTGAATACAGCTACTATATCGGACTTGGAAAACAGACAGCAAAGTTTAAATTAATTGTGGATAATCCATTATCCTTAATTGTATGGTATACCTCAAATGGCAGTATTGTGAACAGTGGAAATGCAGAGTTAAGCCTTCGTGTCGGTGATACCACAACATTAGTTGCAAAGGATAAGAAGGAAAACGAATATTCCAAGGATATCATTTCCTGGAGCTCCAGTGATCAAAAGGTATTTAAGGTAGATAATGATGGTACGCTTACCTGTGTTGGTGCAGGAACAGCAACCCTTTATGTAAATATCAATAACAAAGCAAGAGCTTATATGACGATCAGCTGTCATAAGCCGGTAACAAAGGTTGTATTAAAAGACAAACAGAATGTTGAATATAATGATGGTGATACGATCGACCTGGTAGCAGGAAGCTGGGTTGGCGATGACCTGAAAACAAAAACACTTACAGCAACCTGCTATACAGATGAAGGCGTAGCAGACAAAGAGTATTCAGGCGTTACTTATAAGGTTACAACAACAGCAGATAAAGACAGCGCATCAAATTATAAAGTTGCAACTTGTACCAATGCAGGCGTGTTGACAGCAAAGGGGGCAGGTACAGTATACTTACATTGTATTTCAAAGGATTCAGGTGTAGATACAGTGTTAAAGGTAAATGTTTCCCAGATGGGCGAAGGTGTAACACTGTCAGAACAGAAGACAACGATGTTCACAGGTGTATCTAAGACATTCACAGCAACAGTAACACCGGATACCGCAACAAACAAAGAACTTGTATGGTCATCCAGTGATGAAACCGTAGCGCAGGTTGACCAGAATGGTAAGGTAACAGCAATTTCTGAAGGAACTGCTACTATATTCTGTAAGCTGAAGGCAAATCAGGGAATATATGCAAGA
The DNA here is from genome assembly GCF_003478225.1 of Clostridium sp. AM54-37XD. NCBI lineage: Bacteria > Bacillati > Bacillota > Clostridia > Eubacteriales > Clostridiaceae > Clostridium > Clostridium sp. AM54-37XD. The sequence goes on along the minus strand of NZ_QUEV01000012.1, from coordinate 13,357 downwards.
GCAGAGATCACAGTATATACAAGTGCAAATGGTGTAACCTTAAATCACACAGAATATACCCTGATCAAGGGAGCAACTGCAGAGGAAAGAAGAGTAACACTTGTTGCAAAGATCCAGGCAGAAGATACATCTTTATTTAAACCGAAATACAGCAGCAGTAATCCGGAGATAGCAACCGTAGGAACAACCACGGGTATTGTAAGTGCAGTAGCACCGGGAGAAGCCATTATTACCTGTACGATTGCAGATGGTATATCAACCGAGTGCAAGATCACAGTTATACAGAGAGTAACCGGAATCCAGATTGTAAGAGAAGGAACTGTTATGAATTCCGGAGAGAAGATGAAAGTAACAGCAAATGTTATGCCTGCAGATGCAAGTAATCCGGATGTAGAGTGGTCATCTTCGGATGAGAACATTGCAGCAATTGCTGCTGATGGAACGATCACCGCATTAAAGCAGGGTAAAGTAATCATTTACTGCAAGGCTCTTGATGGAAGCGGTAAACAGTCACAGTTTAATCTTACAATTAATGAACTTGCAAAAGATATTACCGTTGATCAGACAAATGTAGTCGCATATATTGATAAAGATACGGTTGTAAAAGCAAAGGTAACACCGGATACAGCAACCAAAAAGACACTGTCCTGGTCATCGGATGATACATCCATTGCAACCGTTTCGGGTGGAACAATGACAGTAGATGGAATCTCATATACGATCGGAAGAATCCGTGGTGTTGCACCGGGAACAACAACGATAAGATGTACAACACAGGATGGAAGTAATATTGAAAAAGAAATTAAAGTCACAGTTGTACAGCAGATCACAAATATCACACTGGATAAGACAGCAGTTGAGATCAATGCAGGCGAAAAAGCTTCGATCGCAGCATCTGTATTACCGGCAAATGCAGGTAATAAGAAGGTTGTATGGTCATCGTCCGATGAGAAGATCGCAAAAGTAGATCAGAAGGGTATGATCACAGCGGTTGGAAGAGGTACAGCCGTAATCACATGTAGTGCTGCAGACGGAATGGGTGCTAAGACAACCTGCCGTGTAACGGTTAAGCAGAGAGTTACATCAATCAAGTTAGATGCAACGACAATGAAATTATTTGTGGGCAATAAACAGTCCTTAACACAGACGGTATTACCGGAAAATGCGAATATGGCTACTGTAGAGTGGAGCTCCTCAAATGCAAAGGTTGCACAGGTAACATCTTATGGTCAGGTTACTGCAATGGCAGCAGGAAAGGCAGTTATTACATGTAAAGCAAAGGATGGAAGCGGCGTATTCGCAACCTGTAGTGTTACGGTTGTAAATCCGGTACAGACCATCAAACTGAATCAGACACAGAGAACAATCTTAAAGGGTAAGAAATATACCTTAAAAGCAAAGGTTGGACCAAAGAATGCAACCAGCAAGGCTGTAACCTGGAAGTCTTCAGACAAAAAGATTGCAACAGTAAGCTCAAAGGGTGTTGTAACTGCTAAGAAAGCAGGTCGTGTAACGATTACATGTACTGCGAAGGATGGAAGCAATGTTTACGCAACCTGTTCTGTAACCGTTGCAAATCCGGTTAAGACGATCAAACTGAATAAGAAAAAGGTTACGATCAAGAAGAAGGGAACATATTTGTTAAAAGCTACTGTAGGACCAAAGTCAGCAGGTAATAAGACAGTAAAGTGGACATCTTCAAATAAGAAGGTTGCAACTGTATCTGCATCCGGTCTTGTAACAGCTAAGAAGAAGGGCAAAGTAACAATTACTGTGAAGGCAAAGGATGGCAGCAAGAAAACTGCAAAATGTATTGTAACAGTAAAATAAATATAAGGATTTGGTGAACATGACCGGTATTTCCGGAGCATGGGAACAGTAAAAAGCAGGATATCCAATACCTCCGATAAGGAGTGAGGATATCCTGCTTTTGTTATCTTAGGCTTTTGAATCTATTGGGCATATTGTGCATGAGATCCTTGAGGCGAAATAAATATTCGTGAAAGAAAGGACAGAGCTATAGAAAATATGCGCAGTCCGTATAAATTAAATAAGCCCTTCTCAAAAGAAAAGGGCTTATCTAATATCTTCAACAACAAAGAAAAAAATTATGAATTAAGAACTGTCTATATAATAACGATAAATTATGAACAAATTATGACCATAAAAACAACGATTTGCAAATTAAAAGTAAGTTTTTTTTGACATATTTTCATACGTTGTGCGTTTTATACAAAAAAATCCATGCGCATTGTTTATCTTGATGAATTCACCGGACGCATGGATTTTTGATTGTATTTTTTGATGTACAGGCAATTAATGTAATAAGTGATCGACCGGAAGATATACAGGAAGTCCATCTTTATACTGTAATGAAACCTCACCGATGATCAGAGGACGAAGATAGTCGATCATTTCGTCTGTGACATCATTTCCTGCTTCATTGATCCATTCAACCGGAACGGATTTTGCTTCGTTTGCAATATCAGCAACATCGGCGGATTTGATCACCCACTGATACGGATCGTTTGAGATTCGTTCGATCGCAGCCATGATACCGGTCTTGCCTTCAGCAGCATATTTGACTGCTGCCTGGCCAAGAGAAAAAGATTCTGTAATATCGGTTCTGGATGCAATATGACCGGCACAACGCTGTAATACATTCAGCTCGATGGAACGTACTTTAACACCGATTTCATCACGAACCAGATATTCCAGAGCCTTGCCGGCACCGCTTAACTGTGCATGACCGAATTTGTCTGCAACAGCAGAATCTGAGCTGATGTAGTTGCCGTCAGCATCGTGAATACCCTCCGAAACAGCAACAATAACCGTTTTCTGTTTTGTAAGTTTATCTTTAACATCGGCTAAGAACTGTTCTTTTGAAAATGCAACCTCCGGAAGATAGATCAGATCCGGAGCCTGACTGTAGGTTGTTCTGGCCAGAGCGGAAGATGCAGTCAGCCAGCCGGCATCCCGACCCATAATTTCGATGATGATAACTGCCGGAATCTTATAGATATAAGCATCATGTGCAATCTCTAATACGGTGGAAGCCACATATTTGGCAGCAGAGCCAAAGCCCGGTGTATGGTCGGTTGCAAACAGATCGTTGTCGATCGTCTTTGGTACTCCGATGATCTTAACATCTGACTGGATGGATTTGGCATAGTTGCTGAGCTTTAAAACTGTATCCATGGAGTCATTTCCACCGATATAAAAGAATGCACTGATTCCATATTCTTCAAAACGTTCAAATATCTGCTTATATGGAGCGGGATCCTCGGTATAATCCGGGAGCTTGTAACGACAGGAGCCAAGATACATGGCTGGTGTAAGCTCCAGTGTATTCAACATAGGAAAATGGGAGAGTGCCATCAGTGACATATCCATCATATTATTTTCCAGAACACCGGTAATACCATGCAAAGAACCATAGATTCTTGTAAAACTACCGGATTTTCGAACTCCATCGATCACACCGGCTAAAGAAGCGTTGATTGCAGCGGTAGGACCGCCGGATTGAGCTACGATACAATTTTCTTTTTTCATTTTTGTCTCTCCATTCTTTTGTTCTATCAATTACTCAGTAGTGCTGTCAGATTTCAGCTAACTGAATGATTCCTTTTTTATAGAGGATATCCGGAACGTAGGACATCTTAGACTTACGAAGTCCGGGAAGTCCGAGATCCTCTTCGCGGTTTACATAGGTATAAGCCTGAAGCTCATGCGTGACAAATGACTGATTGATCATAGGATAGATGCCGTCAATACTGTCATCTGCTTTCTCAAAATGTACGTCAAAGGTATCTGCGGTCAGCGGTTCCCCTAAGGTAAATGCAGACGGGATGTGATTGACGTAGATGATTCCTCCGGTCATCTGAAGTTTTTTCCTGTTTGCAAGAGCTTTCCGGATGATATTATATTCATAAGCATGTTCTTCTGCAAGATCCGGCTGCAGGACATCGTGTTTTTCCACCCAGTATCTGGCGACTGCAAGACAGGCATCGATGTGCTCATCTGTGATTGTATAGTATTCATAATCCGGGTAATTACGCAGAAAGCTGTTGATATGATTCCGTTTGCCATGCAGCTTCTTTCCATGCAGACCGGTCAGCTTTTCTACTGTGTAGATATAGTCAAAATCACCTGGATCCAGAGTATAAGAGAAGTTTTTGCCGTACCAGCCGGAGATGATTTCATACATTTCCAGTGTCGCACAGTGGACACTGGGGGTTACACCCTTTGACTGAAACCAGGCACAGATTTCTTCAAATACGGCTTTTGCATTCTGAAGATAGACAGGATCCTGAAGATCTTTCACAAAATCTTTGCCTTTGCCGAGCGGAAACGTAAAAGAAGAAGGTTTTCCGCCTTCTTCTGATATAAATACAAGCATACCAGAGAGGATTGTATAGGATACATGGTATTCCTCTGCCCATAAGATGGCATTTCCAGGACAGAAACCACAGTCTCTGATACTGGTACCTCTCAGATACGGAGTTAAAATGTCAAGTTGCGATAAAGTTGGTTTTATAAGTTCCATGTATATGTCTTTCTAATTCTTAATTCTTCTACTATATTTTTATTCAGGACTATAGAGCAGGGTTAACAGATTCTTACGACCGTAGGTCATAAGGCCGTCAATGATCGCTTTTTTATTGTCCGCTGAAGTCCTGATCTCAACAAGCTGCAGCAATGCATTTACATAGCTGGTCCAGCGTTCATAGATCTTGCGCTGTGCATCTGTCGATACCGGAGGAAGCGAGGTGACTGGAGCATCGTCATCATCCGAGGATACGCCTGTTATATGGAATACAGGAGAGTCCGGTGTCAGGGCTTCAATTCCGTATGCGATCATATAGAGCTCTTCGGTTCGCACCAGACCGCAGTCATACATTTCCACAACCAGATCATTGATACATTCTTCCAGTTTGTTGAAATGATGTTCGCAGCGGAGACGGGTGATCGCATCGCCATCTTCCATATCCTCTTTGTTATACCAGTAACCCATATCGGCCTCTGTGTCACCTTCCAGTGCCTCTTCATATTTCTTTTTCACAGCAGTTGTCCGGCGGCTTCGTTTGTTTGCCATTTTTTCCTTTGATACCTGGATAGACCAGACGATCAGAGCGATAAATGCAAGAAGAAGTAATATGCCAAAAACAACTGTCAGAATCGATTTGATCATAGTTCATTACCTGCCATATTATTGATTGGATCTGCATAAAATGCAATAAAAAAAATCATACCTACAACATATTATACTACAGAGTGCCATTCCTTTTCAATTCTTCTATTTGAAAAAATGAAGGCAATAACCAAATTTTAGGGCTTGCATGAGTAGTATGCCTATAGTATAATTACGTTAAAGCTGAGATGTACTAAGCTTCTTGCGATTTTGAACCTACATTTGAATAAAAGGGATTCCTATATTGCTGTTTGCGATGTCAGGCCTCTTCAAACGTGGAAGGCAGAGATTCAGTTGCGGTTGCCCACCTAGCATTGGCTAGGACTCAAAATGCAGGAACGCATTTCAGTTTTCAACAAATGATAAAGAGAGCAGCATCTATGATGCTGCTTTTTCTTTCGATATACATGTGCAGCAGAGCACATGTATAAATAAATTATGCCACAGGAACTGGAATTTTATGAAAAATTTTTTAAAATTTTTAACCTTTTGTGTGATGATCCTGTTGGTCGTTTTGATCATTTATGCAGGAAAATATGCTGTAAAAGAAAAAGAAGAAATACCGGAAGAATATAAGCAGACCGATATTTCCATATTATCAAATCTTCGGGATTCAGCAGGTGCCGGTGTTGTAAAAGAGTCGGATAGTCAGGCAGATAAACAGGCACGGGAAGCCATGCAGACCGATCATACAGCGGAGCTTCCTGTTTTGTCGGAGCAGAACATGCCAGATACGATCCGTGTTCTGTTGTCCGATGACGGAAGCTACTGGCAGTCAGAAGTCCGGGTGAGCAGTGATTCGGATCTTCGTGTTGTCTGCGGGCAAACAGAAACAAGCTATAAGAAAGGAACGGAGATTGATCTGGCAGAGCTTACCGGGGACGCAGATCCGGTTTCCCTGACGATCATTCCGGAAAAACAGGGAAAACTGACAGTAGAGAGTCTTCATAAATCAGAAGGAGCACCGTCCTATCGGGGAAAGCTGCAGATAAAAAAACAGGAAAATAAATACTGTATTGTAAACGAACTGGCGTTTGAGGAATACCTGTATGCGGTTGTTTCCAGTGAGATGCCTTCCTCATATGAGAAAGAGGCGCTGAAGGCACAGGCGGTATGTGCAAGAAGCTATGCAGTTAGAAGGATCCAGGATGGTGCATTTGAAGAATATGGGGCGGATCTGGATGACACAACTGCCAGTCAGGTATATAACAATGTATTTGAAACAGAGAAAACGATTCATGCAGTACAGGAAACCAAGGGACAGATTCTGACCAATGACGGGGATGTGGTAAATGCATATTTCTTTTCAACCTCCTGTGGAACGACATGCCGGAATGATGACGTCTGGGGTGGAGAGAAGTTAGATTATCTGAATGATCAGTTGGAGATTTATACAGAGGCGGATCGGAAACGGTTAGGAGATGCAACTGTTATGCTCGATCATGGATATTTTCAGATAGGGGATGGCAGATTGTCAACGGAAGAGGTATTCCGTGCATTTATCGATCAGACGGTCTATGTGAACAGTATTGAGAAAGAAGAACCATTTTACCGCTGGCAGGTTACGCTGACGGCAGATCAGATACAGACACTTGCGGGTGCAGATATCACAGATCAGACCGGAGAGATTGAGAAAGTCCGGATCACGAAAAGAGGAAATAGCGGAATTGCCCGGAATATGGTATTATACGGGAAAAAGAGTTCTGTTACGATTGAAGGACAGATGGAGATACGTGAACTTCTCTGTTCGCCGGATGTTGTGATCCGGAAACAGGATGGAAGTGAAACATCAGGTTTTGATCTGCTGCCAAGTGCGTATTTTTATATTACGCAGGATAAAGAGGGAAATTATCAATTGCATGGTGGCGGCTTTGGTCACGGAGTCGGCATGAGCCAGAACGGGGCAAATGATCTGGCAGAAGCAGGATATGGATATGAGGAGATCCTGTCTCATTATTATAATGGAACAGAACTTGAGAAATTGAGAGAAACGGGAAATAAAACAAATGAAGAATAAAGTAAACCGGGTGAAAGAGAAAATCGAATGGATCCAGAATCTTACAGTTGTACGGATGGTTCAGGGAGCAATGAGGATCAACAAGGATAATCAGTTGTCTGCGTTTGCGGCACAGGCGGCTTTCTTTCTGTTGCTTTCTTTTTTTCCATTTGCAATGATGCTCCTGATCGGCATTCGTTTTCTTCCGGTAACACAGGCGGAGTTTATAGAGCTGGTAGCGGAGATGATACCGGGAAAGATGGCAGAGACACTCAGCTTTATGGTCGATGAAATCTACAGTACGCAGGTTGGAACGACGATGATCGTGTCAGCAGTCGTAGCAGTCTGGTCGGCGGCAAAAGGAACGATGGCGATCGAACGAGGACTCAATTTTATGGATCGGACGAAGGATACCAAGAATTATATATTACGAAGACTGACAAATGCATTATATACGCTGATATTCTGCGTGATGCTGATCGCACTGGTCGGTGTATACGTTCTTGGCAATACGATCATGGAAGATATTCTTGCAAAGACAAACTGGGTGGATTATTCCGAGAAGATCTTCTTTTATTCCAGACTGTTAACTGCGCCGGTGCTGGTATTTGCAGTTATTTTACTGATCTATTGTCGTCTGCCGGATAATCATCTGCGTTTGAAGACAGCAATACCGGGGGCGGTATTCACAACTGTCTGCTGGGTATTGTTATCAGCGGCATTTTCATCCTATCTTACTTATTTTGGAATCAATACGTATATGTATGGCAATCTTGGAGGCATGGTCATCGCAATGCTCTGGCTGTATATCTGTATGTATATCCTGCTTTTGGGGGCAGAGTTGAATCTGTTCTTCCGTGATGAAATCTGGGCTGTATTCCGGAAAATCCACACAGACCTTCATAAAAAAAGAACAAAAAAAGATTAAAATTTTATAAAAAATAGTTGAAAAAACGACAGGAGAGAAATATACTAAGCGTATATGAGACGAGGGGAAATCGTTCAATAAATGGAGGAAAGTTTAATATGAAAAGAAGAACATGGAAGAATTCAGGTTTTTCACTTGTAGAGCTGATCATTGTGATCGCGATCATGGCAATTCTTGCAGGTGCACTCGCACCGGCACTTATCAAATATGTAAAAAAATCCAGACTGCAGGTATATCTTGATACGGCATCAGAGATTGAGAAATCCGTTGTTAATATGGTGGTTGATGCAGAGGAAGATGGCTATGCGATCCGTGCTGTGACATATAAAGGTTCAACGAATGGTGGTTCAGGATCAGGAACGTTGATCTGTGCAACTGCTTCCGGTTACGCAGACATGGCGAATTCTTCAGATAAATCAAAGTATTTTTCTGAAATGTTTCAAGCAATGGGAATGGGCAGTATCACCCTGTATATGAATGGTGGAATTCCACTTCAGATCGCATTGTCAGAAAATGGAAAAGTCGTTGCCTCAGATCCGGCAACAGGTGTGAGTTCTGAGATCCTGTTATCTGACCGGCATGGGAATCTGAAGGCAAAACTTGTCTATTCAACAGAAAAATCTGAATGGGTGATCGCAGAAAGTTATTGACACATATTAAAAATGTGCTATATTTAAGTATAGTTTTAACCATCTTGCCTATGATGTGGATGGAAGAGAAGACGTTGAAGATGCAAAAGATGGGATATGTCTGACAGAGAGATCGGGTCATCGGCTGGAAGCCTGATTGAGCACCATATTTCATTTAATTTCACATCCGAGTTTTATCTCTGAGAATTCTTTAAACGGAAGAGTAGGAGATAACGGGTTATGACCGTTATAACATAGAATGAGTGCTGACAGCGCCGGGAAGACCGGATGTCAGAATCAGGGTGGTATCGCGGTTGCTCCGTCCCTTTGTGGACTGGGGCTTTTTTTGTGTACATCATCGAGCCGGGAGGCAGGAGGGTGTATCCCAAGCAGGAGTATTCCGCATGTTTATTCACAAATATTGAGAAAATATAAATAAGGAGAATGAAAGATGAAAGACAGATTAGAGGCAATCAAAGCAGCAGCACTTGCCAAGATCAATGAAGCAGATGTGCTGACATCCTTAAATGATGTAAAGGTATCTGTACTCGGAAAAAAAGGTGAACTGACCCAGGTATTAAAGGGTATGAAAGATGTAGCACCTGAAGACCGACCAAAGGTTGGACAGATGGTAAATGAGGCACGACAGGCAATTGAGACAGCCTTAGAGGAAAAGTCAAAGAAGATCAATCAGTCACTTCGTGCAGAGAAGATGAAGCGCGAAACGATCGACGTTACTTCCGGGAATCAAGAAAATCGATGGACACAGACATCCGAATCAGATCGCTCTTGAAGATCTGGAACGTGTCTTCATCGGTATGGGCTACGAGATCGTAGAAGGCCCTGAAGTTGAATATGATAAATATAATTTCGAATTATTAAATATCCCTGCAAATCATCCTGCAAAGGATGAACAGGATACCTTCTATATTACAAAGGATATCCTGCTCCGTACACAGACATCTCCGGTACAGGCAAGAATCATGGAGAAGGGCAACCTTCCGATCCGTATTCTTTCACCGGGACGAGTATTTAGAGCTGATGAAGTAGATGCAACACATTCACCATCCTTCCATCAGGTAGAAGGTCTGGTTATTGATAAGAACATTACGATGGCTGACTTAAAGGGAACTTTACAGCAGTGGGCAAAGGAATTCTTTGGTGAGAACACAAAGGTTAAGTTCCGTCCACATCATTTTCCATTCACAGAGCCATCAGCAGAGATGGATGTAACCTGTTTCAAATGTGGCGGCAAGGGCTGTCGTGTATGTAAGGGTAGCGGCTGGATCGAGATTCTTGGCTGTGGTATGGTTCATCCGAAGGTACTTCATGACTGTGGCATTGATCCGGAGGAATATTCAGGATTTGCATTTGGTATCGGTCTGGAGCGTGTAGCACTGTTAAAATACGAAATCGACGATATGCGTCTTCTTTACGAAAACGATGTACGTTTCTTACAGCAGTTCTAAAAAACAGGAAAAGGAGATAGAAAAATGAATACACCACTTTCATGGATAAAAGTATATGTGCCTGATCTTGACGTAGAGGCACAGGAATTTGTCGATGCAATGACACTTTCCGGTTCACATGTAGAAGGTTTTGAGAAGAAAGACAAGAATCTTGAAAAGATCGTAGTTGGTAAGATCGTTAAGATAGAAAAGCACCCGGATGCTGACAAACTGGTTGTATGTCAGGTCGATATCGGAGCAGATGAGCTGCTTCAGATCGTAACCGGAGCACCAAATGTAAAAGAAGGAGATCTGGTTCCTACCGTACTTGACGGAGGTAAAGTAGCAGGCGGACACGATGGCGGAGAGCTTCCTGCTGATGGAATCAAGATCAAGAAAGGAAAACTTCGTGGCGTGCCATCTTATGGTATGATGTGTGCGATTGAGGAGCTTGGATCATCCAGAGAACTGTATCCGGAAGCACCGGAAAACGGTGTCTATGTATTCCCTGCGGAAGCAGATGTAAAGCCGGGTGATGATGCGGTAAAGGCACTGGGACTGGATGATGTTGTTGTAGAATATGAGATTACATCAAACCGTGTAGACTGCTTTTCCATGATCGGTATGGCAAGAGAGGCTGCTGTTACATTTGACAAGCCATTCTACCCACCGGTGATCAAGAAAACAGGAAATGATGAAGATGTAAATAACTATGTATCTGTAGAAGTTCAGGACACAGATCTGTGTAAGCGTTACTGCGCAAGAGTTGTAAAGAACTTAAAGATCGGCCCATCACCAAAATGGATGAGAGAGAGACTTGCTTCACAGGGAATCCGTTCGATCAACAATCTGGTTGATATCACAAACTATGTAATGGAAGAATATGGACAACCAATGCATGCGTATGATCTGTCCACAATTGCAGGAAATAAGATCGTTGTCAGACGCGCAAAGGATGGCGATACATTTGTGACGCTTGATGGTCAGGAAAGAAAGCTGGATAAGGATGTTCTGATGATCTGTGACGGAGAAAAAGAAGTTGGTATCGCAGGTATCATGGGTGGTGAGAACTCCATGGTAACGGATGATATCCAGACCTTATTATTTGAAGCAGCCTGTTTCGATGGAACCAATATCCGTCTGTCATCCAGAAGACTCGGACTTGCAACAGATGCTGCATTCAAGTTTACAAAGGGACTTGATCCAAATCTTGCAGAAGAAGCAATTAACCGTGCATGCCAGCTGATCGAAGAAATGGGTGCAGGTGAAGTTGTTGGCGGTATGGTTGATGTATATCCGGATCCTGTACAGCCTAAGGTGCTTCCGTTTGAGCCTGAAAAGATCAACAAGCTTCTTGGTACCGATATTGATGAAAAGACCATGCTTGATATATTTGGTAAGCTGGAATTAACATATGATGAAGCAGCAAAGACACTTACTGTTCCAACCTTCCGTCAGGATTTAAACTGCATGGCAGATCTGGCAGAAGAAGTTGCCCGTTTCTATGGATATGATAAGATTCCGATGTCACTTCCAAAGGGTGAAGCTACCGTAGGAAGAAGCCATACAGCCATAGAATCTATGACATTGCAAGAAACATTTTGGAAGGAAACGGATTCTCCGGTGGTATGTGCTATTCATTTGAAAGCCCGAAGGTATTTGACAAATTACTGCTTCCTGCCGATTCCATTTACAGAAAGGCGATTACGATCGCAAATCCGCTGGGTGAGGATTTCAGTATCATGAGAACGGTATCCTTAAATGGTATGCTGACTTCTCTTGCAACGAACTTCAATCGTAAGAATAAGGTTGCACGTCTGTACGAGTTCGGAAATGTATATCTTCCAAAGCAGCTTCCACTGACAGAGCTTCCGGAAGAACGTATGAAGCTCACGATCGGTATGTACGGCGAGGGTGATTTCTTCAACTTAAAGGGTGTGATCGAGGAGTTATTCGATAACCTTGGTATGAAGAATATCTGTACCTATGTTCCTACAACAGAGCATCCGTTCTTGCATCCGGGTCGTCAGGCAAATATCGTAAAGGACGATACCGTTGTTGGTTATCTCGGTCAGCTTCATCCGGAAACCTGTGATAACTATAATTTAAAGGGTGAGATATATGTAGCAGTTCTTGATATGCCAAATGTCGTAGCACTGTCGTCCTTCGATATCAAGTATGAAGGTATCGCAAAGTTCCCTGGAAGTACCAGAGACTTAAGTATGGTTATGGACAAGAGCATCTTTGTTGGTCAGGTAGAAGAACTGATCAAGAAGTGTGGCGGCAAGCTGCTTGAAAGCTATAAGCTCTTTGATGTATATGAAGGCGAGCAGATCGCAGCCGGTAAGAAGTCTGTTGCTTACACGATGACTTTCCGTGCAAAAGACAGAACCTTAGAGGCCGGAGAAGTCGATAAGATCATTGAGAAGCTTGTAAAAGAATTAGGAAAGCTGGGCATCGAACTCAGAGCCTAATTTACAGGTTGGAATAATTCTGGTATTATGAATCGGAGAATATTTGTTATACAAGTATTCTCCGGTTTGTTATATCAGACAGTCAGATATTTTTTGTTACAGGGAGAAGAAGGAGAGAAGATGGGAAAAAGAAGGTTACGAATGATGGCGGTAGCTATGGCTTTGGTCGTGGCAGCAGGGCAGTCCGGAGCAGGCTTTGTCAGTGGTATGGGATCTGTGCAGAGACGGAAGATACAACGGAGCAGGAATATATAACAGCAGATGGCTGTTATACATTATGGATGGTGGTAAAGCAGACGGAGCGTTCAGACAAGCTGGTAATCGTGAATCATGTATTACTGGATGGAAGAGCATGCAAAGGGAAAACCCCTGTCCATTTCAAAATCTATTCCATCATAGATTCGGAAATGGACAGGGGTTTTTGTTATATTCTATGAGAGTAAGAGCTGCTATTTATTTAACGATGCCAGCTGAGTCTTTAACGCCGCAATCTCTGCATCCTTTTCAGACAGAGCTGCATCTTTCTCAGATAAAGCAGTAATCGCTTCATCCCGTTCTTTTTTCAATTCATCGATCATGTAATTGACGGTATTTTCATCCAATTTTCGTAATGCTTCAGAAAACATGGTAACAACCTCCTCCGGGTGATACAGATATTCTGACATATCCATGCAGATGGCTTCCATCCACG